>NZ_JBSHMJ010000035.1:0-34703 GCF_053645265.1 Dietzia sp. NPDC055343
CTCCCCTCGATGCGGTACTCGCGTTTGCCGTGGTCGCGGGCCTGCTCACGCTGGTGCCCGGGCTCGATACGGCGCTGATCCTGCGTTCCTCACTCACCCGCTCCCGCCCGTACGCCTGGGCCACCGCCGCGGGGATCGCCACCGGTGCGATGGTCTGGGGCATCGCTGCCGCGGTGGGGGTCTCGGCGCTACTCACGGCCTCCGAGCTGGCCTATCGCGTGCTCACCACCGCCGGCGCGGTGTACATGTGCTGGCTCGGCGCCTCGATGATCCGGCGGTCGATCCGCGAGGGCGCGGTGTCCTTTCCCTCCGCGGACACGGGCGAGGTGGCGGAGGGATCGCCATGGCGTGGCTATCTCGTCGGGACCGGCACCAACCTCCTCAACCCGAAGGTCGGCGTGTTCTACATCGCCACCATCCCGCAGTTCCTCCCCGACGGCGTCGCCCCGCTGCCGATGGGCGCCACCCTGGCGGGCGTCCACGGACTACTGACCCTGACCTGGTTCGCCCTGCTCATCACCGCGGGGTCGTTCGCGCGCCGGCGGCTCATGAATCCCCGGACCCTGACGATGATCGATCGCGGGACGGGGCTCGTCCTGATCGGCTTCGGCGCGAAGCTGCTGTGGGACGCGCTGCTCTCCGGCCCGAGCACGGCGGCCACGGCGCTCGGCCCGCCCAGGTCTCCGGCCCTGACGTGAGGGCCGGCCGGGCGGCGTGAAGGCCCGCCGGCCGGCATAACGGCGGGCGAGCCGTCACTTCGGTCAGCGAATCCCCTGGTGCGCGGCGGGGAATGCGTACCGCAGTGACGGCTCGCCGGCTGCGCCGAGGCGAGCGGTACGCTCGGCCGGTGTCCCCGACCCGCACCGCCCAGGGCTTTCCCTGGGTAGTGGCCTCGCTGTGCGGGTTCGTCGTGGCGGTCGTCAGCGGAGCGACCGGAGTCGTCGCGCACTGGCTCGCCTCGTTGGGTCCGATGCCCGTCACCGTGGACGCGGTGATTGCCACCGTGGCCGCATGCGCCGGGGTCGGGATCCTCACCACCGCCGGCGTGGGCAGATTCCACCCCGGTCTGATCGTGCCCGCCGGGCTCGTCGCGGCCCAGGGGTCCGTGCACCACGCACTCGAGTGGACGCACCGGCTCCACGGCCCTGCACACGGGGCCGGTGACGTCTCCGGGCACGCCGCGCACCTGCTGTACACCCCGGCCGAGCAGGCCGCGATGACCCGCGAGGCGATGACCGCGGGCGCCCACATCGCCGCTGGCGCAGCAGGCCACGGCGCCCCGAGTTGGTCGATGCTCGCCGCCCACGCCGTGGCCACGGTGGTCGCCGCGGCGACCCTCGCGGTGGTGGCCGGCGTGCTGGGCTGGCTGGCCGCCCGCGCCGGGCAGCTGACCATCGGGCGCCTCTGCGCAGTCGACCGGGCCAGCACCGTGCCACCGGCGAACACGCCCCGCGCGGCCTCCGACCGGTTCCTGCTGTCACGCGGACTCCTTCGCGGGCCGCCCGTCGTCCGGGGCGCGCGGGGCTGAGCATCGAGCGGCTCCGGTCCGGAGCTCCACGATGCCCCCGCCAGTGCGGTGGATGTGGCGCGTCGTCGTCACCATGACGACCACGTTCGCCATGGTGACGACCATGCCGCCGACCCCGCGCGCTCCCCTGCAGAACTCATCAACCCCCGCCTGACCCGCGGGGGCCCATCACCGGTGATCCCGCCGTCGCGTGTGCCGTGAGGCCGAGGCGCGATTCCGCTCGTCCCGGCCCGCCGCGTGCGAGCAGGACCGCGGCTCGGCGCATGGCGAGCAGGACACCGGCATCTGCGAGAGGTATCAGCCATGTCTGTGGCACCCACGACTGCCGAACACGCCCGACCACCGAAACCCACCCGACCGGCGCGAACAACCGGACCCGTCGCCGAACAACTCAGGGCGATCCTGGCCCGGATCCACTTCTACGCGGGGCTGTTCGTGGCCCCGTTCCTCATCGTCGCCGCGCTGTCCGGCGCGCTCTACGCGATGTCCCCCACGCTGGAGAAGCTCGCCTACCAGGATCAGATCTCCGCGACGACAACGACGACGACAACGAGCACACCCTTGGCCGAGCAGATCGCGGCCGCCCGGGACCGCCAGCCCGGCCTCGATCTGGTCGAGGTCTGGCCCGCCGACGAACCCGGGATCGCCACCCGCGTCCTCTTCGCCGACGACTCGCTCCCCGAGGGCGTGAACCGTGCCGTCTTCGTGGACCCCGCGGACGCGTCCGTGAACGGTGTGCTGACCAGCTACTCGGGCGTCGGTGAGCTCCCCGTGCGCAGCTGGATCTCCGGCCTGCACAGTGACCTGCACCTCGGCACCGCGGGGGCGATCTACTCGGAACTCGCCGCCTCCTGGCTGCTCATCCTCACGCTGAGCGGGCTGTTCCTGTGGTGGCGTAAGACCCGCACCGCCAGGTCCGCGCGTCGGGCCGCGATGCTGCGGGGCGTTCCCGGGCGACCGGGAACGCGTCGCAAGACCATGTCCCTGCACGCGACCCTCGGCACCTGGTTCGCCGCGATCCTCCTCGGGATCGCCACGACGGGCCTGACCTGGTCCACCTACACCGGCGGGAACATCGATTCGGTGGTCTCGGCGATGAACTGGCGATCAGACCCCCTGCAGACCTCGATCAGTGGTGATGCCGCCACAGCCGACGCGCACACGGAGCACCGGGGCCACTCCGCCCAGCACGCAGGGCACCGATCCCCCACCGAACAGGCCCCCTCGGTCCTCGACGCGGCCCGCCACGCCGGACTGGACGGCCCGCTCCGGATGAGCGCGCCCGCCGACGCGGACTCGGCGTGGACGGTCAGCCAGCTGTGGGGACCGTGGGTGTTCAGCTCGGACTCGGTCGCCGTCTCGGGGGACGACGGGCGGATCGTCGACCGGCTCGACTTCGGGGACCTGTCTCCGTACTCCAAGCTCTCGTCCTGGGGCATCTACCTGCACATGGGGATCATGTTCGGGCTCCCGCTACAGATCGCCCTCGCCGCGACGGCACTGGCGGTCGTGGCGCTCGCGATCTCGGGGTACCGAATGTGGTGGAAGCGCCGCCCGACCCGGGGCGGACTTCCCGCGCCCCTGGGGAAGACCGCCGGGCTCACCTGGCAGGTCTATGCGATCGCCACAGCCGCCGCGGTGGGGCTCGGGACATTCATGCCACTGCTGGGGATCTCGTTGGCGGTCTTCGTCGTCGTCGACATCGTGGTCACCCGCCGCGCCACCGTCACGGCCCGTACGGCCGGACCCACCACCCCGGCCGGGCCCCGCTCGTAACCCTGCTCGCGTGACCGACCCGCGGTGCGGCACCTGCCGCGCTGCGGGTCGGTCCCCGTCACGCCCGTGCGCATCTGCCGCAGCGCCCCTCCCAACAGGGGCGCGACCCTACAGTGAAGGCGTGCAGACCTTGTTCATTGTCATCTCCGTTGTCATCAACACGGTTCTGGTCGCCTGGACGGTCCGGCGGCTGATGGGCGGGCCCGTGGGGTGGCCGCGGATCTTCGTGTTCTCGTTCATCGTCGCCCTCGTCGCCAATCCCCTCCTGCTCACCACACTCGAACACACGGGCATCGACAACCCGTCCGCCCCGGAGCACATCTGGAGCACGGTCGCCATCTCGGTGCTCTTCATCGCCTGGGTCATCGCGTTCGAGATCAGCATCCTCGTGGTGACCGAGATCCTCGTGCCCACGGGAAACCTGCCGGGCCCGATCGAGTTCGTGCGCGGGATGCCCGGCTGGTTCCGGCGCGCCCGGCGGTTCCGGCAGATCTTCGCCATCGCCGCACGCCAGGGACTCATCGGCTACCTCGGCCGGTCGCGTTCAGCCGTGGACCGCCTCAGCCGGCCCGACACCGCGGTCGCGCTGCGTACGGCGCTCACCGAGGGCGGGGTGACGTTCATCAAGCTGGGACAGATGCTCTCGACCCGCCCCGATCTCCTGCCTCCGGCGTACATGAACGAGTTGTCGCAGCTGCACAGCCAGGTCCCACCGGACCCCTGGGAGACCGTCCGGCAGTCCCTCACCACCGAGCTGGGCGGCCCGCCCGAGGAGCTGTTCTCGGAGTTCGATCCCGAACCGCTGGCCGCGGCCTCCCTCGGACAGGTGCACACGGCCACGCTGACGACCGGCGAGGACGTCGTGGTCAAGATCCAGCGCCCGTCGGCCGACGCGACCGTCCGCGCCGATCTCGACATCATCACCCGGCTGGCCCGACTGTTGGAGAAGCGGGCCGCCTGGGCCCGCCAGCTCGGAGCGGTCGACCTGGCGGAGGGATTCGGGGCCTCACTGTACGAGGAGCTGGACTACCGCACGGAGCTGCGCAACCTCACGGCCCTGGAGGGGACCGAGGGTGTGATCATCCCCGGAGCGCACCGGCGGTTCTCCACCGGGCGGATCCTCACGATGGACCGTATCGAGGGCGTCCCCCTGTCCAGCGCCGCGGACCAGATCAACGAGCTGTCCACCACAGAGCGCGAGGACCTCACCCGCACGATCCTCGAGGTGGTCCTGAGGCAGATCCTGGTCGACGGCGTCTTCCACGCCGACCTGCACGGCGGGAACATCCTGCTCACCCCCGACGGGTCGTTCGCCCTCCTCGACTTCGGCTCGGTCGGTCGCCTCGACCGCCAGGCCCGACTGGGACTGAGATCGCTGCTCATCGCCATCGACCGCCAAGACGGTGCCGCCGCGACCACCGCGCTGTGCCACATCCTCATCCCGCCGGCAGACCTCGACCTCGTGACCACGCAGTGGCTCATCGGCGACCTCATCATGCGCATCGACGGCATGCCGGCCGACGTGCTGTTCAACGACCTGTTGCGGGCGGTCGTCTCCGCCGGGTTCAAGGTCCCGTCATCCATCGCCGCGGCCTTCCGTTGCCTGGGCGCACTGGAGGGCACGCTGTCCCTTCTGGCCCCGGATATGGACGTCATCGCCACCACCCGGTCGATCGCCTCGTCGGTGTTCCGGGAGAGCCTCTCGCCCGGCCACTCCGTGCGCACGGGCATCGAGCAGGCGGCGCTGGTGGCGCCGATCGCCGAGCGAGCGCCCGCCCAACTGTCGTCGATCCTGGGACGCCTCGACCGCGACAACCTGGGGCTGAGCTTCTCTCCGCTCGCCGACCCGGCGAGCAGGGCGGTGGCCAACCACTTCGCGCAGGTCATCTCCCTGTCCGTGCTCACTGTCGTGGCGGCGTTCAGCGGTATCGCCCTGGTGCTGTCCGAGGAGGGGCCGCGGTGGTCGGACGACCTGCTGATGACCACCTACATCGGGATGGCCCTCCTGCTCATCGCCTACGTGATCGGCAGCCGCCTGGTGATCATGACGCTGCAGCGCGGGTTCCGAGAGAACACGCGAACGTCCGCCGGGTAGCGCGGTTGGTGCCGACCGGCCGGCAGGTCATCGGTGCGATCAGATCGTTCGAGACGCCGAGTCGACGCTCGCCTTAGATACTGGAGACCGACAGCCACTGATCCACGGCACGATCCGGCGCCAAGTCAGTAGCAGGATCAGGCGGCTGGGCGCCTACCGAGGTATTCGTCGATGGCCACTCGAACGACGGCGCTCATGGGCTGCCCGGTCCGCTCAGCGGAGTCTGCCACCCGGCGGCGGCGGCCTGCGTCGGTGAGCCGCACTGCGAGTGGACGGGTGTGCTCGGCGCCCTCCCTCTTGCACGGCCGACCGGGGCGATAGTCCTGACGGACCTGGGCGGCGTCGTCCAGCACCTCGTAGTCGCCGCCCTCGCTCGCATCCGCGAGCTGCGCACAATACTCCGCGCTCGTTCGTCGTGCTCACGATTCCTCCTGCGGAGATCGCAGTCGGCGGTCGACCTGGCCAGTCACATCTAGTGGCCCGCGGTCACCCCGAGCACTTCGCGGGCCACTGCCGACGTCAGCGACATGGCGTGGGAGACATGCAGTTCTCCGGCGTGGACCTGGTCGGCGACCACCTCGATCAGTGGCCCGCCGTCAGGGTCGCCGATCATTCGTTTCAGCTCTGGGCTCGGATCTGCCCGCGGGCCTACCGGTATCGAAATATCGGTGCTCCAGTACTGCCCGGATCCCCGCGTCTTCGCTGCCGTGGCGGCGCGCAGATACAGAGCTCGCTACCATCACCGGAGAGCCGTTTCACGGTTTCCGGATGTTCCGCGACGGCGGTTCGGGCCCCGGCTCCTACCCAGCGGCTCGCCGCCGCTTCGACTCCCGCTCCGGGTCGGAGGCATAGAGCCACGACTCGGCCGAGCCGGGCCGGTCCATCGCGCGGCCGACCAGAATGACCGCGGCCTGTCGTAGTCCCGCCGCCTCGACGGAGTCCGCGATGTCGGCGAGCGTGCCCCGCAGTTCCACGCGGTGCGGGCGGCTGGCGTTGGCGACCACCGCAACCGGGCAGTCTGCGCCGTGCGTCGGCACCAACCGCTCGGCGAGCTCGCGGATCCGCGTGATGGCCAGGTGCAGCACCAACGTCGCTCCGGTGGCGGCGAAGTGCTCCAGCGCCTCCGCGGGCGGCATCGCTGTGGAGCGGGCCTGAACGCGGGTGAGCACCACCGACTGCACCACCTCCGGCACGGTGAGCTCCACGCCCAGCTCGGCGGCGGCCACCGCGTACGCGGGCACGCCCGGGACCACGTCCCACGGCACCCCGGCGGTGTCGAGGCGGCGCGTCTGCTCGGCCAGCGCCGAGTACAGCGACGGATCGCCCGAGCACAGCCGCACCACGTCCAACCCCTCGGCGTGAGCGGCGGCGATCTCGGCGATGATCCCGTCCAGGTCCAGGTGCTGGGTATCGACCAGGCGGGCATCGGGCCGGCAGTGATCGAGCACGCCCTCGTCGAGGTAGGTGCCGGCGTAGAGGCAGACGTCGGCCGCCCGAAGCGCGGCCGCCGCGCGCAGTGTGAGCAGGTCAGCGGCGCCGGGGCCGGCACCCACGAAATGAACGGTCACGAGATCTCCTCTACAGATGTCTCCAGCGGTTTGACGGCGGCCCACTGCACCACCGCGCGCGCGGGCGCCCAGCCGGTGAATCCACCGATCGCGTCCGCGTGTTCCACGTGGAACCTGGTCAGTTCGCCGCCGAGTTCGGCGCGGGCGTCGAGCAGCACGCGCTCGGTCTCGACGGTGACCGCGTGTGCGACCAGCCGACCGCCCGGCCGGAGCGCATCCCAGCACAGGTCGACCAGTCCCGGAGCAGTGCCACCGCCGCCGATGAAGACGGCGTCCGGACGGGGGCACCCCTCCAGAGCCTCGGGCGCACGTCCCCGGACGACCTCGAGCGCCGGCACCCCGAGGCGGGCTGCGTTGCGACCGATCCGCTCGGCGCGGGCGTGGTTCGCCTCGACCGCGATCGTCCGGCAGCTCGGGTGGGCCCGCATCCACTCGATCCCCACCGAGCCGGCACCGGCTCCCACGTCCCAGAGCAACTCCCCGTACCCCGGGGCCAGCCGGGACAGAGCCGACGCCCGCAGGTCGCGGCGCGTGAGCTGGCCGTCGGATTCGAAGGCGTCGTCGGGAAGCCCGGGCACCATGCCCAGGCATCGCGCCGGGTGTGGGGCCGTGGGGCCGGCGTTGTCGTCGTCGTTGTCGGGGCGCCCGTCCTGCCCCGTTCCGACCCCGCACTCCACGGCCAGCACGTGCAGGGCCGGGGCCTCGTCGCCCGGCGACCACTCGCTCGCTCGACTGCGCTCGCTCGCCTCCGCGGGGGCGCCCAGGTCGGCCAGCACGGTCATTTCACTCGCGCCGAAGCCGGCGGCGGTGAGCATCGCGGCGACCTCGGCGGGCGTGTGGCGGTCCGCCGAGAGGATCAGGACCCGACGCCCGGGGGACAGTTCGCGGGCGATCGTGCGATGGTCCCGGAGCACCGCCACTGACTCGGCCGACCAGCCCATCCGCGCACGCGCCAGTGCCACCGACGAGACGGCGGGGAGCACCGTCACCGCGTCGCGACCGAGTGCGTTGATGAGTGTTGCCCCGATGCCCGCGACCAGCGGGTCGCCCGAGGCCAGAGCCACTATCCGGCGGTCGCGGTGGCGCTCGAGGAGCGTGGGCAGACCAGGCAGAAGCGGCCGCGGCCAGGGCTCCCGTATGGCCGCCACCTCCCCCGGGATCATCGCGAGATGACGCTCCCCGCCGAGCAGCACATCGGCGTCACGGACGGCGCGACGGCGGGCCTCGTCGAGACCGTCCCAGCCGTCGCCGCCGATGCCCACCACGACCACCTGTGCGTTCATGAGCCGGAAGACTACAGCCGAGGCCGGGAGCCACGGTGCCGGAGATGGTGGGTAGCCTGGCATGCAGTCAACTGAACAACCCCACAGCACGAGGTGCCCCACGACCCGCCCAGGCGGTGCGGAGGGGAGAATCAGGGAAGCCGGTGAGAATCCGGCACAGGGCCCGCTACGGTGACCCGGCCTCTCAGACGATCGCGCACAGTGCGCACGTTCCGAGATGAGCCGGGAAGTCCGGAGACCGGCCTCGCGCTGACCGCCACTGGCAGACGAGAGCGGGAGCCCCCATGCCACAGCACTACCCTTTCAGCGCCGTCGTCGGATCCGATGACATGGCGCTCGCCCTCATCCTCACCGCGGTGTCGCCGTCGGTGGGTGGTGTCCTCATCCGCGGCGAGAAGGGCACCGCCAAGTCCACGATGGTGCGCGCGCTCACCGGCGTCCTACCGCCCATCGACGTGGTGGCCGGCGATCGCTTCTCCTCCGCGCCCACCGACCGCGGCACCGAGACCCCCGACGGCCGGATCCCCGCCGACGCCCCTGTCGAGCAGCGTGCCGTCCGCCTGGTCGAGCTGCCGATCGGCGTGTCCGAGGACCGCATCACCGGCTCTCTCCATCTGGAGAGCGCGCTCAGTGACGGCGTCACCGTCTTCGAGCCCGGCCTGCTCGCGCGGGCCCACCGCGGCCTGCTGTACGTGGACGAGGTCAACCTCCTGCACGACCACGTGGTGGACCTTCTCCTGGACGCCGCCGCGATGGGCCGCGTGACCGTCGAGCGCGACGGCGTCTCGGTGGACCACGCCGCGCGCTTCGTGCTGATCGGCACCATGAACCCCGAGGAGGGCGAGCTCCGGCCCCAGCTGCTGGACCGATTCGGCCTCACCGTGGAGGTGGCCGCCCCGCGCGACCCCGAACTCCGGGCCGAGGTGGTGCGCCGTCGCATCGCGTTCGAATCCGACCCGACCGGGTTCGCCTCGAGCTTCGCCGCCGACGAGGCCGCGCTGGCCGAGCGGATCGTCGCCGCGCGCGAGCTGGTCGACCGCGTGCCGATGTCGCCGTGGGCACTGGCCACCATCGCGCGGGTCTGCGCCGGGTTCGACGTGGACGGCATGCGCGCCGACATCGTCACCGCCCGCACCGCCGCCGCGCACGCCGCCTGGCAGGGCCGGGCGCGGATCACGCGCGAGGACATCCGCGTCGCCGCGCGCATGGCGCTACCCCACCGCCGTCGGCGCGCCCCCTTCGATGCGCCGGGCCTCGACGAGGACCTGTTGGAGAGGTTGTTGGGCGACGACGACGAGCCCGACCCCGAGCCCGACGGGGATCCGGACACCGAGTCCACGGATCGCGCCGAGACCCCGGACGGGCAGCCGGGCACCGACGGGGCTCACGAAGCGGACGCCCCCCGGGATGCGGACCCGGCCGATGCAAGCGCCGCCGACGACGCCCGTACTGACCCCGGCACGGACACCCGCCCGGACGCAGACCTCGACGCCGGCCGCGGCACCGAGGAGTCCCACACCGGCCACGACACCGCAGACCCGCAGCGTCCCGACGCGGAGCAGGGTCCCGACGTCGCCGAGGAGGGCGACCAGGGCGACTCCCCGGCCGGGGCGCCCGGTGGCATCCCGCCCGGCACCGTGGCCTCCGCCGCGGACCCGTACCGCACCCGGCTGCTGTCCGTCGCCGGCACCGGCCACGGCGCTGCCGGCCGCCGGTCTCGCGCGCTCACCAGCTCGGGGCGGCGGATCGGATCGGGCGACTTCACCGGCTCGGACCTGCATCTTCCCGCCACCATCCGCGCTGCCGCCAGGTGGCAGGCGGGCCGCGGCCGCACCGGGGGCCTTCAGGGCGGCCGGCTGCTGCTGGCGCCCGAGGACCTGCGCTCGGCCGTGCGCGAGGGCCGCGAGTCCAACCTCGTGCTCTTTTGCGTGGACGCCTCCGGGTCCATGGCCGCCCGCACCCGGATGGAGCAGGTCAAGACCGCCATCCTCTCGCTGCTGCTGGACGCCTATCGCCGCCGCGACACCGTGGGCCTGGTGACCTTCCGCGGGTCCGGCGCGCAGGTCGCCCTCCCGCCCACCTCCTCGGTCGACATCGCCGCGACGCGCCTGGCGGAGCTCCCCGCGGGCGGCCGCACTCCGCTGGCGGAGGGTCTGCTCGCGACCGCAGAGGTCGTGCGCCGGGAGCGGGTCCGGGATCTTCGGCGGCGGCCGCTCGTCGTCGTCGTCACCGATGGCCGCGCCACCCACGGCCCGGACGCCCTCGCACGGTCCCGCGCCGCGGCGGCCGGGCTGGCGTCGCTGGGCACTACATCCGTTGTGGTGGACTGCGAGACCGGCCGATTCCGCATGGGGCTGGCCGCCGAACTCGCCGCACAGTTGGGCGCCGAGCACGTGCCCCTGGGCGAGGTCACCGCCGAGGGGCTCACCGACACCGTCCGCGCCCGCACCCACTCACGCTCTCCCCGAAACGAGGTGGCCTGATGCCCAAGGGACAGCCCACGACCGTGCCCGACGACGGGCTCAGCACCCGCCAGCGGCGCAACCGGCCACTCGTCATGGTCCACACCGGGCCCGGCAAGGGGAAGTCGACCGCCGCGTTCGGCCTGGCGATGCGCGCCTGGAACCAGGGCTGGGACATCGGCGTGTTCCAGTTCGTCAAGTCGGCCAAGTGGCGGATCGGCGAGCAGTCCGTGATGGAGCGACTCGGCAGGCTGCATGCCGAGACAGGCGAGGGCGGGCCCGTCGAGTGGCACAAGATGGGGTCGGGCTGGTCGTGGTCGCGCAAGGACGGCACCGAGGAGGACCACGCCGCCGACGCCGCCGAGGGCTGGGCCGAGATCAAGCGCCGCCTGGCCGTCGAGCAGCACGACCTATACCTGCTCGACGAGTTCACCTACCCCATCAAGTGGGGATGGGTGGATGCTGCGGACGTGGCCGAGACCCTCGCGGCCCGGCCCGGACGGCAGCACGTGGTGATCACCGGCCGCGACGCCGACCCGAAGCTGATCGAGGTGGCCGATCTGGTCACCGAGATGGGCAAGGTCAAGCACCCGATGGATGCGGGGCAGAAGGGGCAGCGGGGCATTGAGTGGTGAGCCGGGCCGGCGCGGTCGACGCGACCCCGGCGCACACGGTGACGCGCGGTGAGCGCTGACCTGGCCCGATTCGTGGTGGCGGCGCCGGCGTCGGGGCACGGCAAGACCACCGTCGCCACGGGGCTGATGCTCGCGCTGCGGCGCGCCGGCCTGCGGGTCTCGGGCCACAAGGTGGGCCCCGATTACATCGACCCCGGCTACCACGCACTCGCCACCGGGCGGCCCGGCCGCAATCTCGACCCGCACCTCGTCGGCGAGGACCGGATCGTGCCACTGCTCCGTCACGGGGCGTCGGCGGCTGGCGGGGCCGCGGCCGACGTCGCGGTGATCGAGGGCGTGATGGGCCTCTACGACGGCCACATCGGCGGCGACGGGTTCGCCTCCACCGCGCACGTCGCCACGCTGACTGGCAGTCCGGTGATCCTGGTGGTGGACATTTCGCACGCCTCTCGCAGCATCGCGGCCGTGGTGCTGGGAATGGCGACGTACGAGCCGGGGATCCGGATCGCGGGGGTCGTGCTCAACAAGGCCGGCTCCGAGCGGCACTCCGACGAGGTCCGCCGTGCGCTGGCGCCCCTGGGCATTCCGGTGCTGGGCGTCCTGCACCGCGACGACAACGTCACCGCCCCCTCCCGCCACCTCGGCCTGGTGCCCGCCGCCGAGCGCCCCGAGGCCGCGCGGTCGCTCGATCACCTGGCCGAGCGGGTGGCGGCGTCGCTCGATTTCGAGGCCGTCATGCGGATCGCGCGGAGCGCTCCGCCGCTGGCGGGGGCGCCGTGGGACGCGGCCGAGGCGCTGGCGGGGGTCGGTGGTGGCAGGGTCAACGCGCTGGCGGGGGTCGGTGGCGGCAGGGGCGACGACGACCACGACGACAACTCAGCCCGCCCCCGCATCGCCGTGGCCGGTGGCCGGGCCTTCACGTTCCGCTACGCCGAGACTGTCGAACTGCTGGAGGCGGCCGGCTGCTCGGTTGCGGCGTTCGATCCGCTGACCGACGAGGCGCTGCCCGAGGGGACCGCAGGGATCTACCTGGGGGGCGGGTTCCCGGAGGTGCACGCCTCCGAGCTCAGTGCGAACGGGCCGATGTTGTCCTCGCTGGGCGCGGCGATCGCGGCCGGCACGCCGACCGTCGCCGAGTGCGCCGGGCTGCTGTATCTCTGTCGCACCGTCGACGGCTCGCCCATGGTCGGGGCCGTTCCCGCAGATGCCGCGATGGCTCCCCGGCTCACGCTGGCGTACCGCCGGTCGACCGCGCCCGCCGACAGCGTGCTGGCCGCCGCGGGCACCGCGGTCACGGGCCACGAGTTCCATCGCACCGCGGTCAGCCCCGCGGCCGGGGGCGCCGACGACTCCGGAACAGCACCCGCCTGGGTCAGCAGCGCCGGAGCCGAGGGGTTTGTCACCGGATCGGTACACGCCTCCTACCTGCATACCCACTGGGCTGGGCACCCGGCTCTGGCGGCGCGATTCGTCGCTCGGGTCCGGGCGTTCGCCGATACGCGTCGGCCGGCTCGACTCTGAGCATCCGGACCCGGGTGATGCCCCACC
Source organism: Dietzia sp. NPDC055343 (assembly GCF_053645265.1). Taxonomy (NCBI): domain Bacteria; kingdom Bacillati; phylum Actinomycetota; class Actinomycetes; order Mycobacteriales; family Dietziaceae; genus Dietzia; species Dietzia sp. NPDC055343. Next base: position 12,896 of record NZ_JBSHMJ010000035.1, read on the forward strand.
GCGCCGTGAACCGGCGCCCCGTCTGAGTCCGCCGTCTCGCGGATTCCACTCACCGGGACTTCCGGACTGTTGCCCCGCATGCCGCCCTACAGTCGGTCGTGATGTGACTCGGATCACCATGAAGATTCGAGGCTCGCTATCCGCTTGAACAAGGGAGACACCCGATGACAGATTCCGCATCCGGCTACGACGAAGCCGTGGATGTATTGGTGGTGGGCTCGGGCGGCGGCGGCCTGTGCGGCGCCTACACCGCGGCCCGCGAAGGGCTCACCGTCACACTGGTCGAGGCCAGCGAGCAATTCGGTGGGACCACGGCCTACTCGGCCGGTGGCGGCATGTGGTATCCCGCCAATCCGGTCTACCAGCGGGAAGGGGTGGACGACACCGTCGAGGACGCGTTCGAGTACTACCATGCCGTGGTGGGCGACCGGACTCCGCTGGAACTGCAGGAGACCTACATCCGGGGTGGATCACCGCTGATCGCGTACCTGGAGCAGGATGCCCACCTGTCGTTCGAGGCCTACCCGTGGATTGACTACTTCGGTAGTGCGCCAAAGGCCCGGCTGGACGGCAAGCGCCACATCATCCCTACACCGCTGCCGGTGAGCCAGGCGCCGGAACTGCGCGAGCTGGTCCGTGGCCCGCTGGACAACGATCGGCTGGGCACACCGAAACCGGAGGACCTCTTCATCGGCGGACGCGCCCTGATCGCCAGGTTCCTCACGGCGATCAGCGCATACGAGAACGCCTCCCTGCACCTCAGCACGACGATGACGCAGCTCCTCACCGACGATTCGGGACGAGTGATCGGTGCAATGGTCGATCGCGATGGCACCCCGACCCGCATCCGCGCCGAGCGCGGCGTGCTCTTGGCGGCCGGCGGGTTCGAGGCCGACCAGAATCTGCGCGAACACTACGGGGTCCCCGGGCGGGCCGAGGACACGATGGGGCCGCCCACCAACGACGGCTCCGCCCTCCGGGCCGCCCTCGCCGCCGGCGCGGACACTGACCTCATGGACCAGGCGTGGTGGTCACCGGGCCTCACGCACCCCGACGGACGGTCCGCGTTCGCACTGGGCTTCGTTGGCGGGATCTTCGTCAACCAGAACGGCGAGCGGTTCGTCAACGAATCCGCGCCGTACGACTCGCTGGCCCGCACCATGCTCGACCTCGTGGACTCCGGCGACCTGGGCGAACGGTACTGGATGATCTACGACGACGCCGGCGAGGGCCGGCCGCCGATCCTCGCGCCCAACGTCACGATGGCCGACACAGCCGAGTTCGTGGCGGCCGGTCTGTGGCACAGCGCGGACACACTCGAGGAACTCGCAACGAAGATCGCGGTACCGGGCGAGGCTCTGGTCGCCACCGTGCGCCGGTTCAACGAGCAGGTGGACTCCGGAGGCGACGCCGACTTCGGACGGGGCGATGAGGCCTACGACCGGCTCTTCACCGACGGCGCGGTCCCGTTCACGCGGATCGAGAAGGGCCCCTTCCACGCCGCGGCCTTCGGGTTCTCCGACCTGGGGACCAAGGGCGGTGTGCGTACCGATGTCCACGGACGCGTCCTCGATCACGACGGCGCCCCCATCGCGGGCCTTTATGCGGCGGGAAACACCATGGCCGCTCCCAGCGGGACCGTCTACCCGGGCGGCGGCAACCCGATCGGCACGTCCGTGCTGTTCAGCCACCTCGCCGCCAAGCACATGGCGGGCTGACACCCCGGTCTCCAGACCACAACCGCGGGGGCTCGCGCACGACGGGCGCCCGCCGTCACCATGTCGACCACTTACTAGTCCAACAAGGAGAAAACAGATGGAAACCACCACCCGACTCGCTGGGAAGGTCGCCGTGGTCACGGGCGGAGGGCAGGGGGTCGGGCGCGGGATCGCGCTCGCCCTCGCCGCCAGCGGAGCGCACGTGCTACTGGTGGGCCGCACGCAGAGCAAACTCGACTCTGTCGCCGAAGAGGTCCGAGAACTGGGGGTCGAGGTCGCCACACTGACGGTGGATATCGCCGGAGACGGCGCGGCCGAGCACATCATTGCTACCGTGCGCGAGCATTTCGGCGGTGTCGACATCCTCATCAACAACGCCAATTCCGCCGTGCCCGCCCCCCTCGACGAGTCGGACGAGGCCGCGTTCCGCGAGGCGTTCGAGTCCGGCCCCCGCGCGGGGTTGTCCCTGATGAAGGCCGCCAAGCCCAGCATGGCCGAGCGCGGAGGCGGAGTGATCATCAACCTCGCCAGCTCCACCGCCGTGCGGTGGGACTCGGTCGGGTACGGCATCTACGCAGCCATCAAGGAGGCTCAGCGGTCGATCACCCGCACCGCTTCTCATGAGTGGGCTCGCGAGGGCATCCGGGCACTGTCCGTCGCCCCTCACGCACACTCACCGGGGCTGGACTGGTGGATGGAGAACAACCCCGAGAAGGCCGAGAGCTTCCTCAACTCCATCCCCTCCCGGCGGATCGGCGACCCGGTCACCGACATCGGCGCGCCCGTGGCGTGGCTCTGCTCGGACGAGGCCTCCTACCTGACCGGGGCAACCATCCCCCTCGACGGCGGGCAGGCCCGCTGGTCGTGAACTGAGCACCTGAGACCCGAACACCCAACCGACAAAGGAATCACCATGGCATCACACGGCGACTGGGCCGAGCAGTTCAAATACTCCGACTTCAAGGAAGCAGGCGGTCTCGTCTACTTCTCCGGCCAGGTCGGTCTGGACGAGGCCGGAAACCCGCCCTCCGATCCGGCCGAGCAGTACCGCCTGGCGTTCGAGGCACTGTCGAGGGTGCTGGGCGAAGCGGGGTGCACGCCCGACGACCTCGTGGACCTGATGAGCTACCACACCAGCTACCCCGAGCACATCGACGAGTTCATGGCCGCCAAGGCCGCGTTCCAGGGCGCCGCACGCCCGACCTGGACCGCGGTCGGGGTGGAGAAGCTCGGCATGCCGGGCACCCTGGTGGAGATCAAGGCGATCGCCCTGGCCGCGCGCTAGCTAACCCGATACCGCCCCGGGGTACGCGTCCAACACACCCCGGGCGGCATCGGCTGCGGTCGCGGCGACCCGCACCCCGGGCGGCGGGCCGGGCCTGCGGACCACGACCACCGGGATGCCGGCGGCCGTCGCGACCGCCATCTTCGGCCACGTCAGCGCCCCGCCGGAATCCTTGGTGACCAGCACATCGATGCCATACCGGTGGATCAGGGCTCGCTCGCCGTCCTCGATGTACGGGCCCCGCGCGCGCAGCACGAGCCACTGCTCGGGCAGCTGATGATCCGGCGGATCCACCACGCGCACGACCGCCGGCACGTCGGCCAGCGGCCCGATGAAACGATCCAGCGACTGCCGGCCCACCGTCAATAGGGGGCGCCTGCCCAGGCGGGCGGCGGCGTCGGCGGCGGAATCGTGGCTGTCGACCCAGTGCCAGCTCTTCGCTCCTGGCGCCTGCGACCAGCCCGGACGCTCCAGTCGCAGCAACGGGACCCCGGTAGCGGCGCACGCGGCGGCGGCGTTCCCGGAGATGATCCGCGCGAACGGATGGGTGGCGTCGACGACCGCGCGCACGCCCGTCTCCCGCAGGAACGCCGCGAGCCCGTCGACCCCGCCGAAGCCCCCGACACGCACCTCGCCCACCGGCAGCCGCGGCTTCGAGACCCGCCCGGCCAGCGACGACACCACCGGAATCCCACGGTCGACGAGTAGCGCAGCGAGCGAACGCGCCTCCCCCGTCCCGCCGAGGATGAGCACGCCACCACGCGCAGCGGCATCACCGGCCGCGCCGGGTCCGGCGGTCGCGGAGGGCCCGCTCATCGGCTCGCCCCCGGTTCGAGCAGCGGCATCGCGGGCGCCCCGGCCCGGGCGAGTTCGAGCAGAGCGTCGAGGTCGAGATGCTCCTCGGCGAGGTCGGCGAGCAGATCCAGCCGCGCCTCGCGGGCCCGGCCGAAGCTCACCCCCGACGCCTCGCGCACGCCCACGGCCCGCCCGGCTCCCGCGGCCCCAGCGCCGCTGCCGCGGGCCACCTCGGCCAGGAACGCGCTGCGGAAGCCGTCCGATTCCAGCGTGCCGTGCCACATGGTGCCGAACACCCGACCCCGCCGGGCTCCGCCGATGAACTCGTCGTCGTCGTCGCCCCGCGTGATTCTCCCGTGGTGGATCTCGTACCCGGTCACGTCCTCGCCGAACTCCCGCCCGGCCGGCAGGCGTAGCGCCTTCTCTGCGGCGAAACGGGTGGTCAGGCCGAGCAGTCCGAGGCCGTCGACGCGCGCGCCGGGGCGCCCCTCGGTGCCGTCCGTGTCGGCGATCTCGCGGCCGAGCATCTGGCACCCGCCACAGATGCCGAGGACCGCACCGCCGCGCTCGACATGCGTAGAGATCGCGCGGTCGAGGCCCCGCGCGCGGAGCCAGTCCAGGTCGTCGAGGGTGGCGCGGGTCCCGGGGACGACGACGAGGTCGGCCCCCGCGAGGTCGCGGGGCTCCGTGACGAATCGCAGCTCGACATCCGGTTCGAGGCCGAGTGCGTCGACGTCGGTGAAGTTGCTGATCCGCGGCAACCGGATCACCGCGACACGCAGGGCGGCGGGCACGGGGCCGGCGGATCCGACACTGCTCGGGGCGGGCACGGCGAGCGCGTCCTCCGAGTCGAGCCAGAGGTCGGGATGCCAGGGGAGCACCCCGAGCGTCGGCCGGCCGGACAGCGCCTCGAGCTCCCGCAGCCCCGGGGTGAGCAGGGAGGCATCGCCGCGGAACTTGTTGAGCACGAAGCCCGCGAGCAGTCGCTGGTCGGCGGCCTCGAGCAGTGCGACGGTGCCGTAGAGGGCGGCGAACACCCCTCCGCGGTCGATGTCGCCCACCACCACGACGGGCATGTCGCCGTGCCGGGCGAGACCCATGTTGACGTAGTCGCTCGCGCGCAGGTTGATCTCGGTAGGGCTGCCGGCGCCCTCGCAGATCACGAGGTCGTGGCGGGAGGCGAGGTCGTCGTAGGCGGCGAAAGCGGCCTCGGCCAGGTGCGCGCGGCCGTCGACGAAGTCGCGCGAGGACACCGACCCGGCCGGCTGCCCCATCACCACCACGTGGCTGCGCCGATCGCCGCCGGGCTTGAGGAGCACGGGGTTCATCGCGGGTTCCGGGGCGGCCCCCGCCGCGACGGCCTGGATCCACTGGGCGCGCCCGATCTCGCCGGTGCCGCCGGTGCCACCGGTGCCACCCCGGTCAGCTGGGTCACCCGCGCCGCCCGGACCCTCCGGGCCGCCCGGACTGCTGACGACCATCGAATTGTTGGACATGTTCTGCGCCTTGAACGGCGCCACCTTGACGCCGCGACGAGCGAACGCCCGGCACAGTGCGGTCACCACGACGGTCTTGCCCGCATCAGAGGTCGTACCGGCGATGAGCAGAGAGGCGGCCACGGACATCGATCCTAGTCGGCCCGCCGACGCCCCTCGCGTGCGCGCCGGAGGCGGTCTGTCCTACGCGCCCAGAATGCACATTTTCAGCCGACGTACGCACCCGGAATGCCACAAAGAGGGTGCGCACCTCAACAGCCCTGGCCATCATGACGCTGCAGAGGCATTCCGCGACCATGGTCTCGCTACGAGCTCGAATGGTGATGGCGTCGCTGCGTGCGCGCCGAAGCACACGGTTCTACGCGGATCCCTCATTCATGCGACATTCACTGCCCCAGGCGCAGGACACCCACAAGCCCGCACGGCGTACCGCGCCATCGCCTCGGCCTCGGCCAGCACCTCGTCGGCCCCCTTCCCGCCGGACATGACCAGGACGGGATCCAGCCCCTGCTCCCGTGAGTGCTCGAAGAGTTCGATCCCCCGATCGACCCTGCCGGCCAGCAGCGGCGTCGGCTCGTCCCCCGACAGACCCGCGCCGAGAACCACCACCACGTCGGCGGACTCCACCCGCCCCAGCCGCCCGTAGATCAGTGCGTACAGCGTGAACCCGATCAGTTCCACGACGATCATCAGGATCGCGAAGAGCAGCGGGAGCGCGAGCAGAATGACGAACAGCGCGAACTCGCTGGCGAGAGCGCCGACCGCGACAGCGGAGCCTGCCACTCCGGCCAGGAGCACGCACTCGACCGCCGCGGGGACCAGCGCGACCAGACCCCGCCCCTCACGCCGAATCATGGTCGCGGAGTTTCGCACGAGGAAGATGCCCACGCCGATCGAGACCAGGAGGCCCACCACCACCGGGCCGAACTCCACCCACCTGGCCACATCGTCATCGGAGACCAGCCTCTCGACCAGCACCACCGCCGAGACCCAGGTGACAAAGACACAGCCGACCGGCGCCAGTCCGTGGCCCGAGCGCCGCGGCTCCGCTGCGATCCGCCATAACGTGACCACCCAGGCCACCAGAGCGAGTACCGTCGGCACGATCATCTCGACCATCACCGGCGTCACGTCGCCGCGGCCTCCGACATCAGACGCGCGGCCATCTCGCGGCCGTCGGTCAGCAGCGACGTGCCGTAGATCCGACGGTGCGCGAACGCCCCTTCCAGGAGGAGGAAGAGGTGCCTAGCCAGCATCCGGTGATCGCCCTCGGGCGGCGTGTCCTCGCGGACGAGTTCGACGAGCCGATCGTAGATCGCCTGCTTGTGATAGCGGATGACCTCGTGGGCGGGATGATCGTCCGGCAGTTCGGCGGCGGCGTTGAGGAACGCGTCGCCGCGTCGACTGTTCCCGGGATCGGCCGCGTAGACGTCGAAGAAGGCCAGAACCCGGGGACTCTCCGCGCGCTCGACCTCCTCCTCGAGCAGGCGCCACCACCACCGGTGCCGATTCAGTAGGTACGCCACGACGAGGCCGTCCTTCGAACCGAAGTTGGTGTACAGGACCGGCTTGGTCACCCCGGATTCGGCGGCGATCATGTCGACACCGACCGCATGGATGCCCTGCTCGTAGAACAGGGTCGACGCCTCATCGAGGATCCGTTGCGCCCCCGGGGTCAGGTCGGACAGGTCGGGGAATTCAGTAGCCATAGCGCCCTTGAATTTACAACCCTGTATAGCTAATCTGAAGTTAGCTATACAGATCTGTATAGCTGCACCCACATTCACCTCGTAGGGAGGGAACCCCTCATGGCACCCATTCGACCGGCCATCGACCTCGTCCGCCAGCTCTGGTATTCACTCGACACCGCCAGCGCGCTCCGTCATGGGGCGCCCATCTCCGAGAGGGCGCGGCAGTACACCATGGCGGCGCCGACACCCGGCACGCAGATTCTCGCGTAACCGCCGCACCGGAGCGGGCACCTGCGACGGGCGTCGGCTCCGGGGGCGTCCGCACACCTTCACACGCCCTCCGTCGTGGCACGGATACCCCCTGCGGGTATACCCTCGTGGTCAGCGAACCCGACGAGAGGACACACACCATGAATCGTCAGACCGCCCTCGCAGCAGTCGCACTGGCCTCCGCACTGGCACTGAGCGCCTGTGGGAGTGACACCGCGGAGACGGGCGAGGCCACCGCGACGGAGACCTCATCGTCGTCGGACCATACCAAGCACGGCACCGACGCCGCGCCCTCCGACGGCGCCGCGCACGACGCCCATCAGCATCCCGCGGACGGCGGACCGGCGCCCGAGGGCATCGCGGAGGCCGGCGATCCCGCCTTCCCGGTCGGGACGGACGTCATCCTGTCCGCCGACCACATGCCCGGGATGGACGGCGCCGCCGCCACCGTCTCCGGCGCGTTCGACACCACCACCTACTCGGTCAGCTACACCCCGACCGACGGCGGTGAGCCTGTCGTCGACCACAAGTGGGTCGTCCACGAGGAACTGGAGAACCCGGGCCCGGCACCGCTGCCCGACGGCACCGAGGTCGTCCTGCGCGCCGCCCACATGCCCGGCATGGACGGGGCGACGGCGACCATCGACAGCTCGACCCAGGAGACCGTCTACATGGTCGACGTCCACTCCGAGAACATGACCATGACCAACCACAAGTGGGTCACCGAGAGCGAGATCCGACCGGCGGGCTGACCGCGACGGCCGCCGCGCCGCACCGACCACGACGCGGGGGCCTTGTGCCCGGCGGCCGACAGTCCTACTCTTCCGGACACACCGCAGCCCGCACGGCAGGGGACGATATGTCCAGAGTCCGGATACACAACATGTTCGTCTCGCTGGACGGCTTCGCCGCCGGCACCTACGTCACCACCGACCACCCCATCGGCGACGCCGCGGCGCTCTTCGCGGGCTTCGACGGCCGGGTGATCCACGGGATCGACGGCGTGGATGCGCCGATCACCCTCGACCGCGCCCTGACCAGCCTGTGGGGGCAGGGCATCGGCGTGGAGATCATGGGGAGGCGCAAATTCGGGCCACAGTCCGGGCCGTGGGCCGACGACGGGTGGCGCGGCTGGTGGGGCGATGAACCGCCGTTCCGCACGCCCGTCATCGTGCTCACCCATCACGCGCGGGAGCCGATCGAGTTCGCCAACGGCACCGTCTTCCACTTCCTCGACGCCGACCCCGCCGAGGCCCTGCAGCGCGCCCGCGAGCTCGCGCCGGGCACCGACGTGCGCATCGGGGGAGGTCCGACGGTCTGCCGCCAGTTTCTCGAGGCCGACCTCGTGGACTTCATGCACGTCGTGGTGGTGCCGGTGGTCCTGGGCGAGGGCCAGCGCGCGTTCCCCCACGGCGCTGCGCTGACGGACCGGTTCGACGTGGAGGTCTTCTCGACCCCGGGTGGACGCACGCATCAGCTGTGGAACCGGCGGGCGCGGGAGTCGTAGCGGCCCGCCGGTTCCCACTGCCGGGCTCGATTACCCCAGAGCCACAGCGATCTCGTTCGGTTCGCCGGGGATCTGGCCGGAGGCGACGACCTCACCGGTCCGGAGATCGACGGCGTGCACGGAGCGCGTCGCAGGCTCGGTCACGTAGGCGATGTCCCCGCGGACGGTCATGGCCGGGTGCGGGTTCTGCCACTCCGCCGGCCCGTCCCACGACTCGATCACCTCGTGACTCTCGGAGATCTCGCCGGTGGCGGGATCCATCACGTGGATGGACCCGTCCGTGGCGAGGATGTACGCCAGGTCGCCGGGCCCGCGGGCGACGCCCCGCCACGTGTACTCGACGCCTTCCGGCAGATCCACGACCTCGTGAGTGCCGGCCTCGGGATCGATGAGCGCGACCTGATCGAGGAGCACGCCCTCGGCGTCCGGGTCGTCCTTGTAGTCGCCGACGATGAGCGGGCTGGTCTCGGAGACGTACGCGTTGCCCATCCGCCCGTAGTCGTCGGCGGCGGTGAGCTTCTCGAACTCGCCGTCGTGGAACAGCAGCGCGCCGTCCTCGCAGCCGAAGACCACGGTCTCGTCGGCGGCGGTGCCCTCGCCGTGGACGCCGGGGCACTCCTCGCTGCGACTCACCTCGGTGCCGTCGGCGTCCATGGCGCGCACTCCCGAGCGGCCGGCGTCGTCGCCGATCGTGGTGAGGAAGGTGCCGTCCGACAGCACGATGGACACCCCGTGGTGGGCCCGGTCACCGGGAACCGTCTCGGTCTCCGGGAGCTGTCCGCCACCGTCGAGCAGCGCGCTGGTGGCGAAGATGGTGGTGTCGCTGGTGCCGTCGTCGTAGAGAACCGTTTTTCCGTCGTGTCGCACGACGTGCGCGGGGGTCTCAGCCTCGAATACCAGGTCGGTCAGGGCGGGTTCGGCGGTGTCGAGGACCTGGAAGCCGTCCGACATGGTCACCAGAACGTTCCGGCCGTCACCGACCGCGTTGAGTCGGGTGAACTCCTCGGACTCGAACTCCTCGACCACCTCGAGGGTGTCGCCGTCGAGGACCGCGATCCCGTTCTCGTAGGCCACCGCGAGGCGGTTCTCCGTGGCGCCGGCGTCAGCCGCCGCGGTGGCGGTCGTGGTCGCCGAGTCCTGGGATTCCGCATTGTCCCCGGTGCCGCTGCCGCCCCCGCACGCTGTCGCCAGCAGCGACGCCGTCGCGAGCATCGCGAGCGCTCCGGCGCCGCGTGTGATCCGTGTTGTCATTCGGTGTTCCTCTCCTATGGGTGATTCGAAAGCCCGTCGGCGATGCGCGTGGTGTTGGCGCGCATCATCGTCAGGTAGGTGTCCGCGCCCCGGCCCGGTTCGGTGAGCGACTCGGTGAACAGTTCGATCACCTCGACGTCGATCCCGGCCTCGCTCGCCAGCACCTGCACCAGCCGGTCGGGCTGGGACGATTCGGCGAAGATCGCGGGAACGTCGGCCTCGGTGATCGCCGAGGCGAGGTCGTCTAGGTCGGCGGCACTCGGGGACGCCAGCGTGGTGCCCCCGGGAATGGCGGCGCCGATGACGCGGAAGTCGAAACGCTCGGCCAGGTAGCCGAACACGTGGTGGTTGGTGACGAGGGCGCGCGCGTCGTCGGGGATACCGGCGAACGCGGTCGCCATCTCCTCGTCGAGCTCGGCGAGTTCCGCGCGGTATCGCTCCGCGCCCGCCTCCACAGACGCGCGGTCGATCCCTTCGACCTCGAGCAACTCGGTCTCCAGCGCGTCCACGACGTCGACGACCCGGCGCGGATCGGTCCAGAAATGTGGATCCGGGGCGCCGCCGGCCTCCTCCTGCGAGTAGGAGATGACCTCGATCTGCTCCCCCGCCGTGAACGTCTCCACGCCCGCGTCGGCCACGCGGTCCAGGTGCTGTTGCAGGCCCTCCTCCAGGCCCAGTCCGTTGGAAACCACGAGATCCGCGCGGTCCAGGAGACTCGCTTCCTGGACGGAGATCTCGAAGGAGTGCGGATCGGCGTTGGGCTTCATCAGCGTCGTCACGTCGGCGCTCTCGCCGGCCAGGTTCTCCACCACGTCGCCGAGGATGTTGGTGGTGACGACGACCACGGGCCGGTCCGATGACGCGTCGGCGCCCGTACACCCGGCCAGGGTCAGCACGGCCACGAGGACCGCGGCTACCGGCCCCCGAGGGACGCCGACCACGGGTGTCCGCCGCCGCCTCATCGCCCCGTCTCCGCGAAGAAGTCGGGCGCGGTCGGGGTGTCGAGAGAGCGGGCGACGCGCGCGCCGCCGCGATAGTCGATCTCGTGGACTACGCCCCCGGCGGGGTCGTTGACGTAGGCGCGTTCCCGGTCGACGGTGAGGTCGACCCCCTTCCGCGTTTCCGGGTCCGCGAGAGCTGCGGCCAGCAGGGGTTCCGTTGCGGCGATCTCGGCTCCGGCGGCGCCGTCGTAGACGCGGATCCTGCCCTCGTGGTCCAGTGCGACGACGTGTCGGTCCGCGTCGTCGGACGCCGAGACCTGGACGAGCGGCTCCGCCGTCGGCACGTGCCGCCACTGCTTCTCGCGGGTGTCGAGCAGCCAGAATCCGGTCTCGCCGGCGAGCGCGGCCGTGGTGGGGCGCCCCTTGCGGTTCCGGAAGTCGGTGGCGCGCGGTGCGTCCGTGCCCTCGGGGTAGGGCACGTGCTCCAGGGTCGGCTCGTCGCCGTCAAGCGTGGCGAGGACGGCTCCGTCAGCGCAGCCGACGACCACGCCCACGCGGGTGGTGATGGTGCCCTGCGCATCGGGGCACGGGGCCGCCGCGCCGTCCACGGGTGCGCCGGCCGAGTCGTGGAACCGCACCCCGGTCACGGCGCCCGAGTCGTCGACGGAGCTGACGAGCGCGCCGCCGCCCAGCGGGGCGGCCACCCCCTCGTGTGGTTCGGTCTCCAGACGGAAGACCTCCTCGATCCGCCCCTTGGAGAGTGCCTGGTTGTCCAACAGCACCGCCTCGCCCGACTCCGGGAAGAACAGCCCGGTGCCGCCGGTGGTCGCGTTGGCCGAGGTCGACACGACCACCGGACCGCTGCCCGCCACGGGCCCCAGCACCCGCGGCGAGGTGCGGTAGAAGTGGAAGTGGTCGACGTGATCCCACGTCCACACGCCGCTGTCGACGATCTCGACGCCCTCGACCGTCTCGGCGAACAGGTAGCGCCCGTCGGAGGTGACCGCCGACGGCGGGGCGATGACCCCCGGTTCGGAGACGGTCCCGTCCAGCAGGTTCACCATTCCCACGGCGCCGTCCGAATCGATGCTCACGAGGTGCAGCTGCGGCTCGGCCACCTCCTCGGCGCCGTCGATGGCTCCGTGTCCGGCTCCGGAGGCTTCCGCTCCGGCGGGACTCCCAGCGGCGGGGCCCTGCGCGGTGGGCACCTCGGCAGCCGGCGCGGCGCCGGTTGCGTCGGTGCCCTCGTCATCGGCACCGGCGCACGCCGCGAGTGAGAGCGCCAGGGCCACGGCGAGGGGCACGATCGTTCTGGAATTCTGCATGACCTGCTTTCGGATAGTCATTCGGGTCGGGCCGGGGGTGACGGGGTCTGCGGCTACCGGCGGGAAGACGGGTGGTGCGTCAACCGGCGGGCTCGCGGGATGTCGTACGCGGCCCTGACCAGCGCTGAGGCCCCGGCGAGCGCGATGGCGGAGAAGGCGATGGAGGAGCCGGCGGCCGTTCCCGCATGCCAGGACGCCAGCAGGCCGACCACCACGGCAGCGCTGCCGAAGACAGCAGCGAGCGCCATCGTGGAGGGGATACGACGGGTCCACCGGTTCGCGGCGACCACCGGTGCGAGCAGCAGCGCCACCACGAGCAGGGTGCCGACGGCCTGGTACGAGGCCACCACCGCGAGGGTCACCAGGCCGATGAGCACCACGTGGGCCAGCGCCGGACGGAGCCCGAGAGTCTGGGCGATGCGCGGGTCGAATGCCGCGGCCACGAAGGCCCGGTGGAAGACCACCCCGAGCGCTAGCGTGACCGCCAGGGCGATCGCCAGGGTGACGAGTTCGGGAGTGCCTACCGCGAGGATGTCACCGAAGAGGATGGCCGTCGCGTCCGTGGCGAAGCTGCCCGAGTGCGACACGATGATCACCCCGACCGACAGCATCGTGACGAACAGCAAACCGATGGTCGTGTCGTAGGACAGCCGCCCGCGCCGCTGCAGTGCGCCGATCGCCACGCTCATCGTCACCGCGCTGGCGGCTCCGCCGGCCAGGGCGGGCAGGCCGAGCACCGTGGCCAGCGCGACCCCCGGCAGCATCCCGTGCCCGATCGCCTCCCCGAAGAACGCCATCCCGCGGATGACCACCCAGGTGCCCACGACGCCGCATATGGCCGCCACGAGCACACCACCGAGCGCAGCACGCGCGACGAACACCGTGCTGAACGGATCAAGGAACCAGGACACGAGGTAGTACGGTAACGGTACTGACAATCATTTTCAACAAGGAGGAGATTCGCCTTGACGCCTTCGAATGGCCCCGCACTGAGCGCCCACGGCGTGTGCTTCGGTTACGCAGGACACGAAGTGATCCACGATGTCGATCTCGAACTGGGCCGGGGGACGGTCACCGCCATCGCCGGACCCAACGGCGTCGGCAAATCGACACTGCTCGAGATCCTCGCCGGGGTACGCACTCCACAGAAGGGTGAGGTGCGCCGGCTGGGCACGGTGTCATTGGTGGTGCAGCGCCCGGCCGCGCCGGAGACCCTCCCACTCACCGTGCGTGACACCGTCGCGATGGGGACGTGGGGCCGCCGCCTCGGGAGGAGGCGAACGCGGGAAGTCGTCGCGGAGATGATCGACGTGGTCGGCCTGACCGGCTACGACTCCCGCCCCCGGACCGACCTGTCCGGGGGCAGCGGCAGCGCACCCTCCTCGCCCAGGCACTCGCACGCCGGGCGGACATCGTGCTGATGGACGAGCCCGACGCCGGACTCGACACCGAGAGCCGCGGCCGCATTCACGATCTGCTCCTCGACCAGGCAGACCGTCGAGGTGCCGTCGTCGTCTGCGCGACACACCACGACGGCTTCATCGCCGCCGCGGATCGCGTGGTCAGGCTCGGATCCGTGCGAGCGCTCTGACAGGCGCCGACCGGAGTCGGCACCACGGCGTTGACCCCACGGCTGGCGGTGACGCCCCGCACCTCAAATTGCATCGAGTGCAAACATGCACCTAGTGTAAAAACGGATCGAGCCCACCGTGCCGCCGCCACCCACGAGCCTGCGCGAATCGAAGGCACTCGAGACGCGTCTCGCGAGGCGACGCGCTGCTCCGGGCCGACCGTCGGGCCCTCCGCCACGACGCCCGCACCACCCGACCCCGCACGAATCGAGCCCCTGCCGTGACCCCCGAACCCCGAGACTCCACCGATCAGCCCGACACCGCACGGGCGCCGGTCAACCGCAACCTCCTCCTGGCGGTGCTGGTGTCGGGCGCGTTCGTGATCATCCTCAACCAGACCCTTCTCAACACCGCGCTCCCGGTCTTCATGGCGGACTTCGGCATCAGCGCGAGTGACGCCCAGTGGATGACAACCATCTTCATGCTGGTCAACGGCATCATGATCCCGGTCACGGCGTTCCTCATCCAGAAGTTCACCACCCGGACGATGTTCCTCGCGGCGATGGCGTTGTTCATCGTCGGCACCGCCGTCTGCGCGCTCGCCCCCGTGTACCCCATCCTGCTGGGCGGTCGCGTGATCCAGGCCGCGAGCGGCGGCATGATCATGCCGTTGATGCAGACCATCCTCTTCGCGATTTTCCCCGTGCGGGAGCGCGGCAAGGCGATGGGCACATTCGGACTGGTGATCGCCTTCGCGCCGGCGATCGGCCCGACCCTGTCCGGCTTCATCGTGGACCACTGGCCGTGGCAGACGCTGTTCATCATGATGCTGCCGATCGCCGTGATCGCGTCGGTCTTCGGGTACTTCCTGCTGGCCAACGTCACGGAACAAACCAACCCGCGGCTCGACGTGGTGTCCGTCATCCTGTCGTCGCTGGGCTTCGGCGGCCTGCTCTTCGGTTTCGGAACAGCGGGAGACGCCGGATGGGTGAGCCCCGAGGTGCTCATCGCGCTGGCGGTCGGCGCCGTCGCGCTGGCGTTCTTCATCCATCGGCAGCTCACGCTGGCGGAGCCGCTCCTCGAGCTCCGGGTTCTCCGGTACCCCATGTTCACGCTCAACACGGTGCTCGGCATGATCGTCTTCATCGCCCTGATCGGCGGCATGCTCGTCCTGCCGCTGTACATGCAGAACATGACCGGCTTCACCGCCATGGAGTCCGGGATGGCACTGCTACCCGGCGCCGTGGTCATGGGAGTGATGTCCCCGATCACCGGCCGGATCTTCGACGCCGTGGGCGCCAGATGGCTCGCCGTGATCGGCTTCGCCCTGCTCACCGCCGCCACGTTCCCGTTCACCCAGCTGACCACCGAGACGTCGTTCGCCTACCTGGCGGGATTCAACGCGGTCCGCATGCTCGGCGCGGCGATGGTCATGATGCCCGTGACCACGGCAGCGCTCAACCAGCTCCCGAAGCACCTCGTCCCGCACGGAACGGCGGTCAACAACACCTTCCGCCAGATCGCGGCCTCCGTCGGGGCCGCCGTTCTGGTGACCGTCATGACCTCGACCGCACTGGACCCGCAGGTGCACGGCATGGAGGGGTTGGTCCACGGAGCCGACATGGCGTTCCTCGTCTCCATGGTCGTGGCCGCGGTGGGAATCATCGGCTCGTTCTTCATCTCCAACTCCCACGGGCCGGATCGAACCACCCAAGCGAGCGCGGGGTCGGACACCTGAGAAGACCGATCTCCGTCAAGCGTGGGTTGACGTTGCCGTCGTCGTCAACTATTAGTTGACACATGAGCACCCACCTCGACACCGCACTATCCGCCGATCTCGACGCGCCCATCCGGGCGGCGCACGCCGCCGCGGCGGGCGCGGCATTCACCCAGGCGCAGGCCGTACTCGGTACCACGCCCCCGCCGGGGGCCGACGGTGAGCAGTGGAACGTCGCCGTTCAGGTACTCGCGTTTCGGATCGAACACGCCGCCGGGTTCGATGCGCTCGGCTCCGTCGTGGGCCTGCGGCGATGGGGGGTGACCTGGGACGTGATCGGGCGCGCGGCCGGCATCTCCCGCCAGGCGGCCCACGCACGGTGGGGCGCCCAGGTGCGCGCGACGCTCGACCGGTACGGGACCGGAGAGCTGGGCGGCCCGGTTGCCGACGACGAGAAGGACCTCAGTTCCTGAGTCGCAACCCCGCCCGGGCCGTCCGGGTCGCCGTCAGCGCCGGGCGTAGTGGAGGTACGCGGTGTCGCCGAAGGTGCGGTGCTCGACGAGGTCCAGGTTGAGCGCCGCGTCGGCGGGTAGGGCACGGAGCCCACCGCCGACGACCTTCGGGACCACGAAGAACCGGAAGTCGCGCACCATGCCGGCCCGGATCGCGGCGGCGGCGGTAGTCGGGCCGAAGATCTCCACCTCGCCGGGCGCATCGCGGACGATCTGCTCCAGCTCGGACAGTTCGAGACGGGGCACCAGCCGATCGCGCGGTGAATCGAGGTCCTCAGGCTCCAGGGTCGACGACACCACGACGTGCTCGATCCCCTGCCAGCGTCGGGCGAACTCCCGCTCGTCCTCGCCCCAGGAGCCGCCCTCGGGCTCGGCGTTCCAGTACGTCATGAGCTGGTAGGTGTTGCGGCCCAGGACCTCGGTGGACACCGCGCCCATGCGCTCGACGTGGAACCGGAACACCTCGTCGCCCGGCGCGGACCACTGGAAGTCCCCGCTCGCGTCGGCGGCGTACCCGTCGAGGGAGACCGTCGCGGTAAAGCTCAGCGTTCCCATGGGGCACCCCTGTGTGTCGACGACGACGATGCGGCAAGAGTAGTCCCATAGAGCCCTGCACGGACACATAATTTTCCGTGAGAATGGCCCCATCCGGCGACCGGAGTCGACGAAGCCGGTCATGATCCCGCCGGGCACTCCACCGCCGAGCTCGCGGAGTCCGACCCGGCATGGTCCCCGGCTGGGCCCTACAGCGCGAGCATCGCGGCGGCGACCTCTCCCACAGCGGAGGGCGGGATCGCCGACGCCGCGTTGTCGAGGACGAGCAGTCGCGCGTCGGGGATCTCGTGTGCGAGCGCCTCGCCATTGCCGACGGGGAAGAATCGGTCGCAGCGGCCGTGCACGACCAGCGTCGGCAGTGTGAGACCGGGTAGCCGTTCGCGCCACCGCGGGGCGCAGTCCAGGCGGGCGAACGCCATCCCCAGCTGATCGGCCTGACGGGACCCCGCATCGGACCCGGGCGTGCGGTCCCAAATCCGGCCCGCCACCTCGCCTGCCGCCACGGCGTCATTGCCGAGGATCTCGGCTCGCGCTGTCGCAAATGCGACGACGGACTCCCGCTCGGACCAGTCCGGCGGGGTGAGGGAGAACACCCGGCGCTTGACGTCTGCATCGTGATCCGGAAGGTTCTCGTCGACCGGCCCCGGGGCCACGGCCCGGGTGCCGATGAGCGTGAGCGCCGAGAACGCGGCAGGATGGTCGAGCGCGGCCAGCTGCGCGACCATCCCCCCCGACACCGATGCCCGCCAGATGGACGGGATATACGGACAGATCCCGAGCCAGCGCCGCGGCGTCATCGGCGAGGTGGCGGAGCGTGTACCCGGGCGTGGCCGGGTCGTACCTGGTTGATCGCCCGCTGTCCCGCAGGTCGTAGCGCACGACGTGCCGACCTCCCCGCGCCACCGCCACACAGAGCGCATCCGACCAGGACAGCATCGTCGGGGCACCTACGAGGAGGACCGTCGGCATTGACCTGTCACCGACGTGCTCGACGGCGAGCGTGACGCCGTTGACGTCCACGGTCCCGGGAAGCGGACCCGGTGCCGGCGCGTGCGGCTCGCCTGCCATGCGCTCACCCGCCCTTCCTGTTCGACCGCCACCAGTACCTCAGTGTGACGACGGTCTCATCTTAGTCGGCTAGAGGCAGGCCCTGCCCTTGCCCGGCGTTCGACACCGGAAGTGAGCCTCAGAAGACGCTAACCCCGAGCCTGCGGCGGATCCGCATGTCCCACAGCGCGAGGGTGTACATCTTCTTGAGTGGCATGGGCAGGACCTTGTCGGCGGCGCGCGCAACGGCGTTCATCCGGCGCTTGCGCCGCAGGTCGGCGGGCGTGATCTCCCAGTTCATCTGTTCGCGGGTCGACGCCGGGACGCCGAAGCGGGTGTACGAGTGGTTGGTGGGCCCGAACGCGCGCCGCGCCAGGTCGCCGGCACCGCGGAACTTGCCGTCGAGGATCCGGAAGGCGCACAGGTCATCAAGCATCTGCCGGACCGGGTCGTCGATCTCCGCGTCCGCCATCCCCGCGGCGAACCGCTCCTCGTACTCCGCCCAGGTGGCGGGCCAGTCCTCCTCGGGGACGTTGAGCACGGTCGCGAGCGGCGAGGCGAGGGTCAGGACGTGCTCGCGCTCGGCGGCATCGAGCTCGCGGTACAGCAGTTCGTACTGGTCCACGAAGAACCGGATGAGGCACAGCGCCACCCACAGCTGCAGCTCGCGGGAGTTACCGGAGTAGCGCACGGGACTGCTCGAGGTGGAGAAGACCTCGTCGTGGATCCGCTTGACCTCCCGGTGCATGAACTCCTTGTCGTCGTCGTTCCCGATCGTCGCCACGGCGAGGTACAGGGCGGTCGTGCGCGCCCGCTTGACGGGGTGCGTGTCGGCGCGGCCGCGCTCGACGCGGCTCTCGAGCACGCCGTAACCCACGGCCGGATTGGCCAGCTGCATGATCACGTTCGCGCCGGCCAGCCACATCCACAGCCCGCTCGACAGGTCCAGCAGCGAGTCGATCTCGGTGAGGTCCCGCTCGGCCGGCCGCCGCACGGCGATCATCCGGTCGAGTCCGGCGCGGGCGGCGTGGACGCCGCCGGGCGTCGGTACGGAGTGGGAGTCGGTCATCGCAGCGGTCATCGGTCCGTCCTCGAAAAGTAGGGGGAGCTCGCTTCCGCACTCCCGGCGACCTGTGTGCCCACCGTAAACCCGCGAGGACCATCTGAGCAAGGGTGTAGTCAGATTCGATCCGGCGAGCTCGGTACGTGATTGATACGGTCAGCTGCGACAGTGCGAGACACGGGAGGTCGGGCATGACCGCTGGCGACAAGCCCGGGCGCGTCTACGGCGGCCGCTCGTCGGCCGACCGGGAGGCCGCGCGCCGACAAAGCCTGCTCGACGGCGCGATCGACACGCTCATCACCGGCGAGCCGCTCACAGTTCGGGGCGTCTGCCACACAACCGGGCTGACCTCGCGCTACTTCTACGAGAACTTCGCCTCGACGGACGCCCTGGCGGAAGCCGCGTACGATGCCTGCGTCAGCACGATCGCCACCGAAGTGGCCGCCGCATTCGCCGCGCCGCCGACCGTCGAGGAGCAGATCTCCAGCGCGATGTCCTCGCTCGTCGACGCGCTCGAAGCGGACCCCCGGGCGGGACACATCCTCTTCTCGACCCGCATCGCCAACGCGCTCATCGCCCGCAAGCGCCAGGAATCCACGCAGTTCTTCGTGGGCATCACCGCCGCGACCGCCCGCGAGGCGGCCGCCGAGCCCGTGCCCGGAATCGTCCTGGACCACGCCGCGCAGTTCGTCGTGGGCGGCGTGACCCAGCTGCTGTCGACGTGGCTCAATGCCCGATACGACGCGCAGTTCGGGGCCGCGGGGGACGAGCCGCCCGACGCGGATCGGGACGCCGGTGGCAACGGCAAAAATCATGACTACGACGACGACGCCGAGCCGGCAGCCCCCGAACTCGACAGCCCGACGGTCGCCCGAACGGCATCCGCGCTCATCACGGCGCTGGCCCGCCAGCTCGCCGTGGACCTCACTCTCTGACCCGCCGATTCCGCCCCTCGATACCGGTGCAGGGGTCAGCCCGGGCTGATCCCCCGCACCCCGCCGGACGCGGCGTTACCATCAGGGTGGCGTCGGGAGACGACGGTCCCGGCGGGAACCGTTCACCGTCGCAAGGATGTGGATCCAGTCATGGAGACCAAGCCAGTCATCGTCGGCATCGACGGCGCCGAGGATTCCGTTCGGGCCCTGCAGTGGGCCGTGGTCCACGCCCGCTCCGTGGGCGCTCCGCTGCATGTCATGGCCGTGTACGAGGTGCCCGCCATGCTCAGTCCCTACGGGATGGCCGCGTGGGAGAACCCGGCGAATCTCGAGCAGAACGCGCGGGCCATGCTCGACGCCACCGTGAAGTCGGCGCTCGGCGAGGACGAGGGCGCGGCGGTCGTTCAGCGCGTCGTCCAGGGCCATCCCGGGAAGGTGCTGGTCGAGCAGTCGGACGGAGCCGGGCTCCTCGTGATCGGTAGCCGCGGCCGCGGCGCCTTTACCGGGATGCTGCTCGGCTCGGTGAGCCAGTACGTGGTGGCTCGCGCGAAATGCCCGGTCGTGGTGATGCCGCACAACGCGCCGGACTGAGCGGACGCCGGCGACGGCGAGGCCCCCGGGTCCGCGGTGCGGATCCGGGGGCCTGCCCGAGGCTGCGTCGTACTGAGCTCGCGCCGTCTTGAGCTCGCGACGTGCGACGCCCCTAGTGGTGATGGACTCCATCGGTGTAGAGCGACTTCTTACTGGTCTCCGGGGACAGGATCAGCGAGATGATGGTCAGCACCGACAGCCCCACGAGGTAGTAGCCCACCCACGCCACGGAGAAGTGCTGCACCAGCCACACCGCGACGAACGGCGTGAGGGCGGCGCCGAGGATTGCGGAGAAGTTGTACGCCACGCCGGAACCCGTGTAGCGGGTGTGGGTGGGGAACAGCTCCGGCAGCACGGCCGACATCGGGCCGAAGGTCAGGCCCATCAGCGCCATGCCGACACACAGGAAGCCGAGCATGCGGACCACGTCGAGCCCGTCACCGGTGCCCATGGCCTCGGGGCTGAGCCACCAGCCGAACGACAGGCCGAAGAGGATGATCCCGGCGGTGGTGGTGATGAGCATCCGCCGTCGCCCGAAGCGGTCCGCGAGGTATCCGGCGATCGGGATGAACGCCGCGAAGAGCAGGATCGCGATGACCTGCAGGATGAGGAACGACCGGTAACCGTAGCCGAGCCCGCCGGTGGCCTCGCCGCCGATCGCGAACGAGAGGATCCACGTGGTCATCAGGTAGAACAGGCCGTAGGTGGCCAGCATGATGAAGGTGCCGAGGATGATCTCCCACCAGTTCTTGCGGAACACCTCGGACACAGGCGCCTTGACGCGCTCGTTCTGCGCGACCGCCTTGGCGAAGACCGGCGTCTCCTCGATCCGCAGCCGCACGTACAGGCCCACGCCGACCATCACGATGGACAGCAGGAACGGGATACGCCAGCCCCACACGAGGAACGGGTCGGACAGCTCGGCCGCGGTGGAGTCGTAGGCGAACCAGGTGGTGAGCAGCAGGAACACGCCGTTGGCCAGGATGAAGCCGAACGGGGCACCGAGCTGCGGCCACATCGCGGCGAACGCGCGCTTGCCGGGCTTGGCTGTCTCTGCTGCCAGCAGCGCGGCGCCCGACCACTCGCCGCCCAGGCCGATGCCCTGGAAGAAACGCATGATGGTGAGCATCGCCGGCGCCCAGAGCCCGATCTGGTGGATCGTCGGCAGCAGGCCGATGAGGAACGTGGCGATACCCATCGTCAGCAGTGCGCCGACCAGCGTGACCTTGCGTCCGAGCCGGTCGCCGTAGTGGCCGAAGATCACCGAGCCGAGGGGCCGCGCGATGAACGCGGTGCCGAAGGTCGCCATGGAGGCGAGCAGCGCCGTACCGGAGTCGCCGCCTGCGAAGAACAGCAGCGGGAAGACCGAGACCGCGGCCGTGGCGAAGATGTAGAAGTCGTAGAACTCGATCGTCGTGCCGATGAGGGACGCGAAGATGATCCGACTACGGGGGACGGGCGCGGTGGTCGCCGCCGCGGGCGTGCCCACCGTGGGATCGCCGACAGTCGGGTCGACGACGACAACGCCGTCGTCGTCG
>NZ_JBSHMJ010000036.1:0-33868 GCF_053645265.1 Dietzia sp. NPDC055343
TGGTGGAACCGAAACCACCACCGCTACCACCCACCCGGCAACAGCGCCCTGGAAAACCAACTCAAAACCATCATCGACAACCTCACCGACCCACCACCCTTCTAACCGACGCAGGGTGGGCGGCAACCAGGCAGACCGAGGTTCGGCGGGGCCAGCGGATCGATCAGGAGACCATGGACCCACCGGTGGACCCGTTGAAGATCTGCGAGGCGTTGAGGTAGACCTCCTCGACCGGCAGCGGTGCCTGCAGCAGTAGCCACGGCCGAAGGATGTAGACGCCGATGGTGATGATCTCTGCGGAACCCATGGGGTGAAGGTAGCCCGCCGCGGCAACCTGTGGGGTGAGCTACGCCTTGAGAACTAATCCACCAACACAGCCTCGAGGCGGACCATGGCCTCGGCGATCTCGTCGGTGCTGCCCGCGAAGCTCAACCGGACGGTGTGCCGGCCATCGACGGTGTCGAAGTCGACGCCGGGCGTGAGCGCGACCCCGGTTCGGTCGAGGACGTCGGCGCACCAGGCGACGGAGTCGTCGGTCCAGCGCGACACGTCGAAGTAGGCGTAGAACGCGCCGTCCGGTGGGGCCACCTCCTCGACTCCCAGCTCCCCCAGCCGCCGCAGCACGAGCTCACGATTGCGGGCGTAGCGCTCGACATGCCCGTCGAGTTCGGCAGCCGAGGCCTCGGTGAACGCCGCGACGGCCGCGAACTGCGCGTCGGCGGGCGGACAGATGGTGAGGTTGCCGATCAGCCGGTCCACGGGATCGCGCAGGTACTCGGGTAGCAGCATCCAACCGATCCGCCACCCGGTCATCGAGAAGTACTTGGACACCGACCCCATCACCACAGCGTCGCGGCTGGTCTGCCACGCGCTCGCGCACTCCCGGCCGTACGTGACCCCGTGATAGATCTCGTCGCTGACGAGCAGGGTCCCGTTCGCCGAACACCAGCGGGTGAGGTCGGCGAGCGCGCCCGAGTCGATGATCGTGCCGGTGGGGTTGGCGGGGCTGGCCACGATCAGTCCCGCCGGTGCGTGGCCGAGGTCGGCCGTGACTGCCTCGAGCTGCGCGACCGTCGGTTGGTAGCGGGTCTCGGGCCCGCACGCGATCTCGCGCACGTGGCACCCCAACGCCTGGAGGGTGTTGCGGTAGGCGGGATAGCCGGGACGCGCCATCACCACGGTGTCGCCAGCATCGAACGCGGCGAGGAAGAGCACGGTGAAGCCGCCGGAGGACCCGGTGGTGACGACGACGTCGTCGACGGTCACGTCCACGCCGTCCCGTCGCCGGTGATACGTCGCGATCGCCTCGCGGAGGGGGCGGATCCCGAGCGCCTCCGTGTACCCGAGGATCTCCGTGTCGAGGGCGTGATGCGCGGCCGCCAGCACCGGGCCGGGTGCCGGTGTCGACGGCTGCCCGGCACAGAGGGAGATCACATCGCCGTGGGTCTCCTGCCGGCGGGCCGCGGCGGCCAGGACGCTCATGACGTGGAACGGCTCGACGGCCGAGCGGCGGGAGGGCTCGCGGAAGGCGGACATGACACAGACGTTAGCGTCCGCGTTCGAGGCGGTGGCTACACAGTCAACCCGAACACCCACACCAGCAGCGTCATGGTGACCAGGGTGATGGCCACCAGCCCGAACAGGTTGAGCCAGATCCCGCCCCGGACCATCTGCCCGATCGTCACGTACCCCGATCCGTAGGCGATCGCGTTGGGCGGAGTGGCCACGGGAAGCATGAACGCACAGCTCGCGGCGAGCGCGACAGGCACGGCCAGCAGCATCGGGTCGACACCCAGACCGATGGCGACGCCACCGGCCACCGGCAGGAACGTCGCGGCGGTAGCGGTGTTGCTGGTGAGCTCAGTGAGAATCAGGACCCCGCCGGCCGCGACGAGGACCAGCAGGACGATCGGTAGCGCCCCCATCGCCGCGGCCTGCTCGCCGATCCACACGGTGAGGCCGGAGGCGGAGAACTGCGCGGACAGCGCGAGGCCGCCGCCGAACAACAACAGCACGCCCCATGGCAGCTCCAGGGCCGCGTTCCAGGTGAGCAGCCGAACCCCACGCGCCGTTCCGGCGGGCAGCAGGAACAGCAGCAGGCCGGCGATCAGCGCGATTCCCGCGTCCGTGACGGGCGGGGTCTCCCACACCAGCGGGATCGCCACCCAGGCGACGGCCGCCGCGACGAACACCACGAGGACGCGCTTCTCCCCGGACGAGGTCGTGCCGAGCTTGCGGAGCTCGTCGTCGAACAGCTCGCGGCCGCCCGGGATCTCCTCGAGCTCGGGCTTGAACAGCACCTTGGTGAGGAGGAACCACGTGAACACCAGCATGACCACGGCGAGCGGCAGGCCCACCAGCATCCACCGTCCGAAGCCCAGGACGATGTCGAACTCGGTCTCCAGGTAACCGGCCAGCAGGGTGTTGGGCGGGGTACCGATGATGGTCGCCAGCGACCCGACGGAGGCCGCGTAGGCGATGCCCAGCATGAGCGAGGTGCCGAAGTTGGACCGGATGACGGTCTTGGCAGCCTCGTCCATGGACGCCCCGGAGCCGTCATCCGCCGTGGCCTCCCGTCCGAGTTCGGAGGCCAGCATGAGCACGGAGACACCGATCGGCAGCATCATCACCGCGGTCGCCGTGTTGGACACCCACATGCTGAGGAAGCCGGTGGCGATCATGAACCCGGCCACCACCCTCGTGGACCGGGTCCCCATCGCGCGCACGGTGAGCAACGCGATTCGTCTGTGCAGGTTCCACCGCTGCATCGCGATGGCGATGAGGAACCCGCCCATGAACAGGAAGATGATGTTGTTCCCGTACTCGGCGCCGACGTCGTCCACCGTGATGTCGGTGCCGAACACAGGGAACGCGACGAGGGGCACGAGCGCGGTCGCCGGGATGGGCAGACACTCGGTCATCCACCAGATCCCCAACAGGACGGCGACGGCGGCGGTGAGCCGCGCGTTGTGCTCGAGGTCGCCCGGCATGACGAAGTAGACCAACAGAGCTGCCGCCACGCCCGCGACCACCCCGACGACCGAGCGGACGAACTCGCTGCGGGGCACCGCCTCGTCGAGCTCGCCCGGCGACCGCTGGTCGATCTCGGCACCCCGGTCGGGGTCCGGCTCCAGTCCCTGTAGGTGCGGGGCCAACACGATCTTGCGATCGTCGTTCCCGTCGTCGTGTTCGGCCATCTCGTCTCCCTTGTCCGCCTCACCGTCCTACCCGGTGCAGGGCGGCTCTACGGTAGCGGTCTGCAGGCCGGGCCCACATTCGGACCACACCTACAGGACGACCGCCGGGGCACGCTGGCCGCCACCGACGTTCTGTCGCCGTCACTGCGAAAAATGACGCCCGGCGAGTAGCGCGCTGCTCAGTTCTGGCCCGAACGCTCCTTGCGGAGCAGGAAGCGCTGGATCTTGCCCGAGGGGGTCTTGGGCAGCTCGCGTGCGAAGTGGATCCTGCGGGGGAACGCGTGCGCCGCGAACTCGGTCTTGACCCACTTCTGGAGCTCGGCGGCCTTGTCGTCGTCGCCCTCCACCCCGTCCCGTAGCACGACGTACGCCTCCAGGACCTCGCCCGCGAGGTCGTCGGGCACGCCGATGATCGCCGACTCGAGGACGTCCGGGTGCTTGGCCAGGACCGACTCCACATCGAAGGGGCCGATGCGGTAGCCGGACATGATGATCACGTCGTCGTCGCGGCTGGAAAAGTAGAAGTGCCCGTCGTCGTCGAGCTTGGCCGCGTCACCGGTGTAGTACCAGCGCCCGTCCTTGCTGAACCGCTCGGCGGTCTTCTCGGGCGCCTCGTGGTAGCCCGTGAACCACATGAGCGGGCTCGCGGGCACGTCGATCGCCACGCGGCCGAGCTCGCCCGCCGGGGCGGGCACGTC
Source organism: Dietzia sp. NPDC055343 (assembly GCF_053645265.1). Classification (NCBI taxonomy): domain Bacteria; kingdom Bacillati; phylum Actinomycetota; class Actinomycetes; order Mycobacteriales; family Dietziaceae; genus Dietzia; species Dietzia sp. NPDC055343. Next base: position 3,896 of record NZ_JBSHMJ010000036.1, read on the forward strand.
GGCGTCGGCGGCGAGGACTGCGCAGGTCCACCCCGGCAACGGCACACCCATCGAGCCGGGGCGGACGTCCTCCCGCAGCGAGTCGTGCCACGGGTTGATGATGAACATGCCGTGCTCGGTCTGCCCGTACTGGTCGCGGACCTCCACGCCGAACTGCTCGATCGACCAGTCAATCACCTCGGGGGTGAGCGGCTCGCCCGCGGCCGAGGCGCGGCGCAGCTTCACGTCCGCGGGGGCGATGTCGGCCTTGGCGCGCATCGTCCGGTAGACGGTCGGCGCGGCGGCGAAGTTGGTGACGTGGAAGAACTGCAGCACCGCGAACGCCAACTCCGGCGAGTAGCGCGCGTGCAGCAGGAGGCTGCGCCGGCCGACCGCCATCGGGCCGAGGATCCCGTAGTACAGGCCGTACGCCCAGCCCGGGTCGGCGCCGTTCCAGAAGACGTCGTCGGCACGCACGTCCAGACCGGTCTCGATGTACTGGTGGAATGCGGCCAGCGCGCGGACAGGCACCACGACGCCCTTCGGGGTGCCGGTCGTGCCGGAGGTGAAGAGCATGACCATGCCGGCGTCCGGGCCGGTGACCGCGGCGGGGCGGCCGGGCTCCTGGGCGGCGATGATGGTCGCCAGGTCCAGGTCGCCCTCGCGGGCCTCGGGGCAGTCCGCGAGCCCGGCCACGACCACCGGGACGTCCGCCTTCTCGATCTTCCCGCGCTGGTCGGCGTCGGAGATGATCACCTTGGCGTCGCCGCCGTTGATGCGCATCTCGATCGCGGGCCACGCGAACGCGGTGAACAGCGGCATGTGGACGGCGCCCAGGCGCCAGATGCCCACGAGCGTGAACACCAGGTCCGCCGACTTGGACATCAGCGTGGCCACCCGGTCGCCCTCGGACACCCCGAGGTCGGCCAGCGCTGCGGCGACCTTCTCACTCTCGGTGCGCAGTTCGCTGTAGGTGATGTCGCGGCCGGAGAGATCGGCGTCGATGACCGTGAAGGCCACGGCCTCCGGGTCATGCCGGTCGCAGAGGAACTCCGCGGCACTGGCGCCGGGGACGTCGTAGATCGCCAGCAGTTGCTCCGGCGACAGGGGCGTGGACGCGGTGTTCTGGGTCATACCCATCGATTCTGGTCGAGTGGCCGGATACTGCGCCACCACCACCCACCGACGGGCACCCCCGGTTTCGGGGCTGGCCCGCCGCGGCGACGCCGGTGCAGTCTGGCGGTGCACTCTAATGGAACATCTATCTGTTTTCGCATGCACGCTGTTTGTGCCCGCACGACTACCGAACGCCCCCGGAGGACCCCATGGCCGTCGACCGACTGCTCCCCACCGACGAGGCCTACGAGCTGCTCGAGATGACCCGCGACGTAGCGGACAAGCTGCTCGAGCCGATCGCCGCAGAGCACGAGCGGAACCACACCTACCCGGAGGGGCTGTTCGCGCAGCTCGGCGAGGTCGGGCTGCTCGGCCTGCCCTACCCCGAGGAATTCGGCGGCGGCGACCAGCCGTACGAGGTCTACCTGCAGGTGCTCGAGGAGCTCGGCGCGCGCTGGGCCGCCGTCGCCGTGGCCACCAGCGTGCACGGGCTGTCCTGCTTCCCGCTGGCCACCGCCGGTTCCGACGAGCAGAAGGCCGAGTGGCTGCCCGGGTTGCTCGCCGGTGAGCAGATCGGCGCGTACTCGCTGTCCGAGCCGCAGGCCGGGTCCGACGCGGCGGCGCTGCGCTGTCGGGCCGAGCGCCGGGGCGATGGCCCGGGCGCCGAGTACGTGGTCACCGGCACCAAATCGTGGATCACCCACGGCGGGATCGCCGACGTCTACAACACCTTCCTGCGCACCGGCGAGGGCTCGCGCGGCATCTCCTGCCTGCTCGTGCCGCGTGACACCGAGAACCTGCACTTCGGCAAGCCCGAGGACAAGATGGGCCTCAACGGCGTGCCCACCACCACCGCGTCCTACGAGGGCGCCCGGGTCGACGCCGGCCGACTGATCGGCGCCGAGGGCGACGGCCTGCGGATCGCGTTCTCGGCCCTGGACTCGGGCCGCCTCGGGATCGCCGCGGTCGCGACCGGCATCGCCCAGCGGGCCCTCGACGACGCCGTGGCCTACGCCAACGAGCGCGAGGCGTTCGGCAAGACCATCATCGGCCACCAGGGACTGGGCTTCCTGCTCGCCGACATGGCCGCCGCCGTCGGCTCCGCCCGCGCCACCTACCTGGATGCCGCGCGCCGCAAGGACGCCGGCCGCCCGTACTCGCGCGAGGCGTCGATCGCCAAGCTCACCGCCACCGACGCGGCCATGAAGGTCACCACCGACGCCGTCCAGGTGCTCGGCGGCGTCGGCTACACCCGCGAGTTCCCGGCGGAGCGCTACATGCGCGAGGCCAAGATCACCCAGATCTTCGAGGGCACCAACCAGATCCAGCGCCTGGTGATCGCGCGTGGAATGACGGACCGGGCATGACGAACTGAGCCCGGCACCCCGGGGCGGGACGCGCGGTCGGCTGCGCGCCCCGCCCTGCGCCTATGGTGGGCCGCATGCCCCCGCACTCTGACTCCCCCGCCTCCGCCGAGTACGTCGTTCTGCTCGACGAGGACGGCACCCCCGTCGGTTCCGCCGACAAAGCGGTCATCCACACCGACGCCACCCCCCTGCACCTGGCCTTCTCGTGCCATCTGGTCGACGACGACGGGCGTGTCCTGCTGACCCGACGCGCACTGGGGAAGTTGACCTGGCCGGGGATCTGGACCAACTCGTTCTGCGGCCACCCCGGGCCCGGCGAGGACCCGGCCGAGGCGATCGTGCGCCGGGCGGAGCAGGAACTGGGCACGCGGGTCGACTCGATCGAGCCCGCGATCCCCGATTTCCGTTACCGCGCCGTCGACGACTCCGGTGTGGTCGAGAACGAGATCTGCCCGGTGTTCACCGCCCGCATCCGCGCTGACCTGAACCCGCATCCCGACGAGGTGTGCGCCCACCACTGGGTCCGCCCCGAGGATGTGCGCGCCGCCGTCGACGCCACGCCCTTCGCGTTCAGCCCGTGGATGGTGGCGCAGGTTCCGCGGATGGCGCTCTACTCCCGCTGAGCGCCACCCGCGTGACCTCCGGCCGGCCGGGCCCACCACGCGCCGGCGGTTCAGCGCCGGCTACTCGGCGGCAGCCGCATCGACGGTGAAGGTGAGCGTGTCCGTGTAGGTCACGCCGTACCGGTCGATCCCGCTGATCTCGACGGTGTGTTCGCCCGCCTCGAGATCGGACGGCAGGTCGAACCGCCACACGTGCGGGCTCGCCTGCGCCATCGCTCCGCTGCTCGACAGGTTGTGCGTGGCCGAGACCGGGTCGGTGAACTCCCACCCCTTGTTGAGCGCCTCACCAGTCGCCGGCTGCGTGTGCGTGCCCTCGGTCGCCTCGCCGCCGTCCAGTGAGAAGCTCACGTCGGCAGCGGTGGAGCCGGCGAAGAAGCTGGTCGAGATCCAGGCCTCGCCCGAGCGGACGTCCTCCAGCGACACGGTGTCGGTCGCGATCGGGCCGGGGCCCTCGCCCGCCTTGTCGTCGTCCTGCCACTGCTGCGCCTCCTCGGCCCACGCGCGCCAGGTGGGGCTGTTGACCCCGGTGAGGAACTGCTTGTCCTGCGGCTCGCCCCGGACGGTGTAGTACTCGGACCGCTCGGTGCCGTCGAACTCGAAGGTCAGTACGCCCGGCTCGGCGGCGTCCGAGGTGTAGGAGTAGGGCACGCCGTCGTCGTTGAGCTCACCCGAGTACCAGGAACCCGACACCGCGCCGGCCACGACCTGGTCGTGGGTCAGCTCGGGGATCCCCGCGTCCGCCCACTCCGCGCGCTGATCGCCCGCGATGTGATTCTCGAGCGTGTGGGTGTGGCCGCCGACGGTCACGGCGTTCGGGTAGTCGGCCAGGATCTCGTAGAGCTCGCTGGCGTTGTCGGTGACGACCCCCGTGTAGCTGACGATGGGGGCGTGCGCGGCCACCACGATCGGTGTGTTCTCGTCCACGGTGGCCAGATCGTTGCGGAGCCATTCGAGCTGCTCGTCGGTGATCGCCTCGGCGTATCCGCCGTTGCCGCCATCGGCCGACGCGCCGTTGTAGATGACGTTGAACAGGCCCACGAAGTGCGTCTGGCCCACGTCGTAGGAGTAGTACGGGGCGCCGAAGTCGCGCCGGTAGGTGTCGACGGAGTTCTCCGGGCCCGCAGCATCGAAGTCCATGTCGTGATTACCCGGGATGGCGCGCACCGGGCCGTTGGCCGCGGCGTAAGAGTCCTTGAGCGCAGGGTTCAGCGCGAGGTCGTCGCCCACGTTGTCGCCCAGGAGCAGGAGGCCGCAACCCGCGTAGTCGTCGCGGGCCATGAGGTCGGCGATCGCGCCGGCGCGCGCGTACTCCATCTCCTCCATGTCGTAGGCCTGGGTATCCGAGGCGATCGCGCAGGACTGCTCGGCAGCCGCGGTGGCCCCGGAGGCCGCCATCGGGAAGTTCACGGCCTTCGGAAGATCTCCGGTCGGCTCGAGGCCGCCGAACTCCAGCTCCGGCGAGCCCTCCGGGTAGTGGTTGTAGCTGAACTGGGCGAAGTTCTGCTCGTCGACCGGCACCTGCCAGCCGGCCGGCTGGGTCACGAACGCGGTGAAGTCGCCGCGGACCGGCAGCTCGTAGCGGCCCTCGGCATCGGTCTGGACCACGTCGAGGCCGTTGGAGACGCTGACCCCCGGAATGCCGGCTTCCCCACCGTCAATCCGCGAGTTCTTGTTGGCGTCGTCGAACACCTGACCTGTGAGGATCTCCGGATTCTCGGCCTCGCCGTCGACCACCTGGACGCCTCCGGCGTAGAGGCCGTCGTTGCCGGGCCCGCCGGGTCCGCCGGGGAGAAGGTCGCCGAGCGAGCCGGTGAGCGATCCGCTCGACCCGTCGGCCCCGCTCACCGATCCGAGGGGCAGGCTCCCGCCGTCCTGGGCCATGGCGGGCGTGACGGACAGCCCGACCGCGGCGACGGCCGACACCCCGGCCACCGCGATTCGAACCCCGGCGAGGCGCGCGGCGCCTGCACGGTTCGCTTGCAGATACATCGGTTCTCCTTCAGGAAAAGTGAAGTGCTTCTTGCGAAGTCGAACCGTAGGGAGCGGGCGGAACATCGAAGTGTCGCCACGGGGGCACGAACCTGAACACGAACCGTCCACCCGTGATCACCGTGGCCACATAGCGTTGATGACCGATCAGCGATCGCCGCCGGGCTCCACATAGTGGACTGGTGTGACCACATTGTGAAATCCCGGCGGCGCGTGGAAATAAGGATTCAGTGAACCTGCCTCCCGGCGGGCGAGTCGGGGCGGGCCGGGAGGCAATCAGGAGACGCCCGGGACGAGCCGAGATCAGCCGGGGATGCTGATGCGTCCCTCTTCGGCGGCCTGGCCGATGTCACGCCGGAAGTGGCCTCCGGCCAGCCCGACCCCGTCGAGGATCCGGTACGCCTCGGCGCGGGCGGCGGCCAGGTCGGCGCCGGTGCCGACCACCGACAGCACGCGCCCGCCGGCGGAGACCAGGTGGCCGTCGGCGTCGCGGGCGGTGCCGGCGTGCAGCACGCCCGGCTGCTCGGCGCCCTCGATGAGGTCACCGCGACGCGGCACGCCCGGGTAGTTCTCGGCGGCCAGCACCACGGTCACCGCGGCGCCGTCGCGCCACACCAGCGGCGGCTGCTCGGCGAGCGTGCCGGTGGCCACGGCGTGCAGGGTCTGCCCGAGAGGCGACTCGAGCAGCGCGAGGACGGCCTGGGTCTCGGGGTCGCCGAAGCGGCAGTTGAACTCCACGACCTCGGGCCCGTTGGAGGTGATCGCGAGCCCGGCGTAGAGCAGCCCGGAGAAGTCACATCCGCGTGCCACCATCTCGCGGGCGACGGGCTCGCACACCTCGGTGACGATCCGGTCGACCATGCCGTCCGGCAGCCACGGCAGCGGGGTGTAGGCGCCCATGCCACCGGTGTTGGGGCCGCGGTCGCCCTCGCCGACGCGCTTGTGGTCCTGGGCGGGCAGCAGCGGGACGACAGTCTCGCCGTCGACGAGGCAGAACAGGGAGACCTCGGGGCCGTCGAGAAAGGACTCGAGCAGGACCGGGTGGCCGTCGTCGAGGCAGGCCAGCGCGTGGGCGTGGGCGGCGGCGCGGTCCCCGGTCACCACGACGCCCTTGCCGGCGGCCAGGCCGTCGTCCTTGACCACCCAGGTGGGGCCGAAGCGGTCGAGGGCCTCATCGAGGTCCGCAGGCGAGTCGACGATCTCGGCGCGCGCGGTGCGCACGCCGGCGGCGGCCATGACGTCCTTGGCGAACGCCTTGGATCCCTCGATGCGTGCCGCGTCGGCGGACGGCCCGAAGACCGGGATGGAGGCGGCGCGCAGGGCGTCCGCGACGCCGGCGACGAGGGGGACCTCGGGTCCGACGACGACGAGCTCGGCGCCGACCCGGCGGGCCAGCGCGGTGACCGCCGCGGGGTCCGTCACCGAGACGTCATGACTGGTCGCCTGGGCCATGCCGGGGTTCCCCGGCGCGACATGGAGCTCCGTCACCACCGGGTCGGCCGCGAGGGCGACGAGAAGGGCGTGCTCACGGGCACCGGATCCGATCACGAGAATGCGCACAGCGCCTACAGTAGCGCCGCGACCTCGTCGCCCTGCCCGGGCCCGGCCGGATCGCCCCGGGATCCGGGACCGGGCAGGTTCAGATCCGCGCGTCGGTGATGATCCCGGCAGGCAGGTCGACCGCGGCCCGGGCCTGGATGGCCCGCTCGGTGAGCAGGTCCGTCAGGCACAGGTCGAGGGTGCGGGCGATCGCCTGGCCGGCGCTCTCGGTGTCCATGGGGTGGACCCCGAACATCGCCTGCGCGCTCAGCCCGTCGATCGCCGCCCACATGGCCCGCTGGCCGTCGAGACGCAGTCCGGGCATGAAGGCGCCCTCGTCGATACCGCGATCGACGATGTCCTGCATGACCTCGCGCACCGACATGCCCGACTCGGCGACGACGGACGAGACGCCGAGGGTCTCGAGCATCATCCTCGCCCAGGCGGGCTCGTCGACGGCGAAACCGACGACCGCGATCGCGGCGTTGCGCAGGTCGATGTAGGCGGCCAGCACGGGATCGGTCGTCGCCGTCGTCGGCTCGATCGCGGCGATACGGTCACGCATCGCGGCGAAGCCTCTCCCCGAGACCTCTTCGACCAACTGCTGCCGGTTGGCGAAATGCCGGTACGCGGCCGTTGCCGAGACACCGATCCGGGGGGCGATCTCGCGCAGCACGATCGCCTTCTCACCGGATTCGCGGGCCCGGGCCGTGGCCTCGAGGATGATGGCGTTGCGCAGGTCCCCGTGGTGGTAGGACTTCTTCTTGCCACCCTCGTTCACTGGAGCCGCCTTCGCGGCGTCCGCCGCTGTGGGAACTTGAGCCTCGATCATTGCGACGCTCCTTCTCTTCGCTGTGACATGCGGCCTCCGCCCGTGAGCGGGGCCATATAAAACCCATTAGACCACTTGTTGCCACGAGCCCGCCGGAAGCGCGGGCACGGGTCCGTAGGCTGGGAGTCATGTCGACGGTATTCAGCAAGATCATCGCCGGTGAGCTACCGGGCCGGTTCGTCTGGCAGGACCCGGAGGTGGTCGCCTTCCTGACCATCGCGCCGGTCGCGCCCGGGCACACCCTCGTCGTTCCGCGGGCCGAGGTGGACCGCTGGACCGACCTCGAGCCCGCGTTGCTGACGCGGCTCAACGAGGTCGCGCAGGCCGTGGGCAAGGCCGTGCTGAGCGGGTTCGGTGCGTCCCGCGCGGGCTACCTCATCGCCGGTTTCGAGGTGCCACACACGCACATCCACGTCTTCCCCGCGAACGACATGTCCGGTTTCGACCTGTCGCTGGCCGATCCCGACGCCCCGGCCGAGGAGTCCGACGCCGCCGCCGAGACCCTCCGCCGGTCACTGCGCGAGCTGGGCTACGGCGAGTTCGTCCCCGAGGCCTGAGCCCTGAGCCCTCAGTGCCCGAGCGCGTCGGTGACGATTCTCATGTCCTGGTAGTCGACCCACCGGCACACCAGACCGTCGCGAAACTCGAAGAACGCGCCCACCTCGAGCGCGAGGGCCCGGCCGCCGATGGTCAGATGGGTGGTCCGGTTGAGCGCCGCGGTGTCCCCCGCCGCCAGGACGTGGTGGATCGTCACCCTGACGTCGGTCGAGACCTCGCCGTTGAATTCCATGACGTGCCGCAGCCCCTCGTGCCCGTGCACGGTCTGGATCCCCTCGATCCGCAACTCCAGGTCGGGCGTGCAGCATGCGGCGGCCGCCTCGTAGTTCCCCGAGAACGCGGCGTCGACGAGCGCGCGCGCCACGTCGGCGGGGCCGCGTTCGGACATCTGTCGGTCACTCATCCCTCGCTCCTTCGTCCACTACCCGGCGACCGAGTCGATGGACTCCATGCTCTTGTAGTCCGACCACCGCGTGACGAGGCCGTCCTCGACCTCCACGAACGAGCATCCGCGGATCTCGATCCCGCCGCTGGGCAGCAGGTACCGCTCGATCCGACGCAGGGCGACCACCCCGTCGGACTCCAGGATCTCGCCCTCGACGGCGACCTCGAGGATCCCGGACAGCCGGTCGAAATCCGAGACGATGTCGTGGATCCCCTGGTGACCGGAGTAGTGACGTACGTGCCCCGTGGTGTAGACGATGGACGACGACGACAACGCGATCGCCGTGTCCGCGTCACCCGAGACGACGGCCCTCATCCAGGCTGTCGCGATATCAGTGGCCGACTGGTCCATCTCGGGCCCCGCTCCCTGGATATGGTCGATGCTCGTCACACGTCAGCAGTACTCGATTCGAGCATTGATGAGAGCATCCTACCCGCCGACCTCCGAGGTACCTCCACGATGACCTCCCGACCTCAGGACCTCTACCCACAGATGGGCGAAATCGCCAGAACAATAGCGGTTCTCGCCGACGATCTCGCACTCATCCGCGCCGCGAGCGAAGCCTGGGACCCAGCTGAGTTGCGCGTCGATTCCGGCTCCTCGTGGTCGACGGACGAGTCGCTTGCGGCCGCGCTCGGCGACCTCGCCGGGGCCGAGGAGGCACTGCGCGCGGCGCGGGGCCGCATCGAGGGCGCATGGGCCGCGATCGGCAGGCTCGCCTCGGACTGACCTACTGCCGGGCGAGCAGCCCGATCTCCCCGCCGTCGATGTTGAAGATCGTCATCTCGTCGCCGTCCACCGTGCCGGTGTGCAGGCGGCTGAGCCAGTCGTCGACGTCGAGGCACGCCATCATCGTGGTGGCCACCCCCACGAACTCGACAGTCTGGCCCTCGGCCTCCCAGGTGCCCATGAGGCGGTTGCAGCCGTCGGAGCCGGACAGCCGGCCGTCCTCGCCGAGGTCCAGATGGGGGCCGTCAGGCTCTCCCCAGATGCCGACGGGAGACGGCCCCTTCGGCGGGTCGAACGAAGCGCATCCGGAGAGTGGGACCATGACCCCGAGTATGACCGCGGCGCCGGCCACCAGTGCGCGCTTCATGGGAGCTCCTGTCCCCTGCCGCCGGTACGGCCACCGGCACGAGAGCTGGAGACGAGACTTGAACTCGCAACCGCCCGATTACAAGTCGGGTGCGCTACCAATTGCGCCACTCCAGCACGACCTACGACCACGCGACGGACGCCCGGATCCCCGGGCGGGAAGCCCGGCGGGTGCGAACCCGTCGCGTACTCGGCGATCAGGGATCATCCTAACCTGACCACCGCCGCCGCTCCCGACTACCGTGTCCCTACGTGGAGACCCGCGACGCCCTTTCCCGGTTCACCCGCCCACTGGCGTGGCTGGGTGTCCGCAAGTCCGCGATGGATCTTGCGGCGGAGCCGCCGCTGTCGCCCATGGCGCCGGTGGATCTCGACGACGACGGCGCCGTCACCGACGTACTCAACCTCGCCCTGGAGATCGGTGGCATCCTGCTGTCCTCCGGTGAAGGCGCGGCCGACACTGTCGCGCAGGCCGAGTCCGTGGCCGCGGCGTTCGGTCTTCCCGGCGCGACGGTCGAGGTGACGTTCACATCGTTGACGATCGGCGTGAACCGTCGGCGCGGTCGCCCTCCGCTGTCGGTCATCCGGGTGGTCAACTACCGCACGGTCGACATGACCCGCGTGACACGCGTCGCCCGGCTGATCGACCTCATCGTGCGCCGTCAGCTCACCGTGGACCAGGCCACGGCCGAGGTCGAGAAGATCATCGAGTCCCCACACCCGCACTCGTTCCGGGTGGCCGTGCTGGGCTGGGCGATGCTGGGATGCGCGGTCGTCATCCAGCTCGGTGGCACCCCGCTGGCAGGCCTGTTGTCGATGGTGTCGACGTTCGCCCTGATGTACGCCAACCGCTTCCTCGACGGGATGCGACTGCCGACCTTCTTCCAGCAGGTCGTGGGCGGTTTCATCGCCACCGCGTGGGCACTGGCCGCCTTCGTCCTCGTCGCGGGCGCGTTCATCGAGGTCAGACCATCCCAACTCGTCGCCGCGGGAATCATCGTCCTCCTCGCCGGACTGACACTCGTCGGCTCGATCGAGGACGCCATCACGGGCTTCCCCGTCACCTCGGCCGGCCGCGGGGTCGAGACGCTGATCCTCACCGGCGGCGTCCTGGGCGGCATCACCATCGCGCTCGCGCTCTTCGGCCGCCTCGGCTTCTCCCCTCCCCCGATCGACCCCGCGATCCAGGGCGACGCCGCGGTACACGTGGCGATCCTCGCGGCGGGTGTCGGCGCGGCCGGATTCGCGGTGGCCAGCTACGCCACCGTGCGGGCGACCCTTCTCGCCGCGAGCGTCGGCGCCCTGGGGATGTCGATCTACCAGGCGGTTCTGGGCGCCGGGTTCGACATCGTGGTGGGCTCCGCCCTCGCCGCATGCGCGATGGGCCTGGTCGGCGGCATCCTCGCCCGTATCGCGACCGTCCCGCCGCTGGTGGTGACCATCGCCGGCATCACCCCGTTCCTGCCCGGCCTCTCCGTCTACCGCGGCCTGTCGGCTCTGACGAGCGACCAGACCGGTGTCGGTCTCGGCCTCATGTTCACGGCGCTGGCGATCGCGCTGGCACTGGCCGCCGGCATCGTCTTCGGCGAGTGGATGGCCCGCAATCTCCGCCGGTCGGCAGCCGCCGACCAGTGACGTAGGATCGGCAGGAGGACTTCCGCGCCCCACGCCGGGCGCCGGCGGTCCGACCCCGACCACAGGAGGACATCGATGGCAGCCGCCGCCGACAGCAAAGAGACCGAGATCGACGACCTGGAGCCGGTCGCAGACGAGACCGCGGACCAGGCCCGCCTCGTCGTGGCCTCCTACTCCAAAGACGCCGAGGAGTGCCGCATGCTCCTCGACATGCTCGGCATCGGGCCCGAGACGCCCGAGCCTGCTGTCGCCGAGTAAGCGGCAGCAGCTCAGCGAGCGCAGTACCCGACGGTGACCGGACAGGGAGCAGACGAGTGACACGCGATTCCGGCATGACCCCAGGTGATGCGGGAGCCGACTTCGTCGTCGTCGCCAACAGGCTCCCCGTGGACCTCGTCCGCGATGCCAACGGCACCGAGCACTGGAAGGCCAGCCCCGGCGGTCTCGTGACCGCCCTGGAGTCGATCCTCAGGGCCAACCACGGTGCCTGGGTGGGGTGGCCCGGTGTCCCCGACGCCGCGCCGGAGCCGTTCGACTCCGACGGCATCCGGCTCCACTCGGTCCAGCTGTCCGCCGAGGACATCTCGCAGTACTACGAGGGTTTCTCCAACGCCACCCTGTGGCCGCTGTTCCACGACGTCGTGGTTCCGCCCGAGTACCACCGCGAATGGTGGAACGCCTACCGCGACGTCAACACCCGCTTCGCCGAGGCCACCGCCGCCGCGGCGGCCCCCGGCGCCACCGTGTGGGTCCAGGACTACCAACTCCTGCTCGTCCCGCGACTCCTGCGCGAGCTGCGACCCGATCTGACCATCGGGTTCTTCCTCCACATCCCGTTCCCGCCCGTCGAGCTGTTCATGCAACTGCCGTGGCGCGCGGAGCTGGTCGAGGGCATGCTCGGCGCCGACCTGGTGGGCTTCCACCTGCCCGGCGGGGCCGACAACTTCCGCATCCTCGCCAACAAACTGCGCGGACACCCGTCGGTGCGCCTGACCTCCAGTAAGACCAAGGCCGCCGAGATCCGGGTCGACGACCGCATGGTGCGGGTCGGCGCGTTCCCCATCTCCATCGACTCGGCGGCGGTCGACCGCAGTGCCCGCGGCCGCGAGACCCTGGTCCGCGCCGACCGGCTCCGCCAGGAGGTGGGCTCCCCACGCGTGCTCCTGCTGGGCGTAGACCGACTCGACTACACCAAGGGCATCGACGTGCGGCTGCGCGCGCTCGAGGAGCTGATCGAGGAGGAGCGCCTCGACCCGTCCGAGGTGACTTTGCTGCAGCTGGCCACGCCGAGCCGTGAGCGCGTCGAGCAGTACCAGATCATGCGGTCGCGGATCGAGGAGTCGGTCGGCCGCATCAACGGCATGTACGGCGAGATCGGGCAGCCGGTCGTCACCTACATCCACCGGCCCGTGCCCAAGTCGGAGCTCACCGCGTTCTACGCCGCCGCCGACGTCATGCTGGTCACGCCCGTGCGCGACGGCATGAACCTCGTGGCCAAGGAGTACGTGGCCGCGTGCACCGACGGCGAGGGCGCGCTCGTCCTCAGCGAGTTCGCCGGCGCCGCCAATGAGCTTCGCCAGGCCTACCTGTGCAATCCGCACGATCTGGACGGCGTCAAGGACGCCATCATGTCCGCGATCGACGATCCGCGCGAGGAGCGCCGCCGCCGCATGCGGTCGCTACGGCGTCAGGTCCTGGGCAACGACGTCCACGCGTGGGCGCGCCGCTTCTTCACGACCCTCGACGCCACGTCGAACGCCTGAGTCACAGGGCCGGTTTCTCCGGCCGCCCGCGTCACAGGGCGTTGAGCTTGGCCAGCTTCCAGGTGTCGCCCTCGCGCTTCATCTCCAGGCTCAGCCGCGACGCCGAACTGGCGGCCTCGGGGGCATCCTTCGTGGAGACCATGCGGTTGAGCATGACCAGCACGGTGACGTTGTCCTGGTCGACCACGTCCTGCGGTGCCGCGGCGGCGACGGTCGCATAGACGGTGGCCTCCTGCTGCTTGGCCGCCGAGGCGACCGTCGGCATGGACTGCTCCACGAACTCGCCGAGCGCCGGCTCGGTGAGGCCGGGCCGCACGGCGGCCAGATCCGTGTCGACGGTGCGGTGGTCGTAGGTGAACATCTGGGTGGCGATCTCACGCGCCGCGTCGGTGGCCGCGGTCGGCGCGTTCGCGATCTGCTCCTCGGCCGCCGTGGCCTCACGGGCTTCGACGTACTGCCAGGTGGCCAACCCCGCGACGACGACGAGGACCACCGACACCGCCGCCAGAATCCTGGTCAGCGCCCGCTGGCGGGCCGGGTCCATCGGTTCGCGGGCCGGGGTGTCTCGCACGTTCGCCGTGGGGGCCGCCGGGTCAGCGGAGTCGCCGGGCGTGGCGGATGCCGCCGCGGTAGATGCGGACGGGGTGGCGGCTGACGGGGTGGTCGCTGCGCCCGCGGCGGTGGCGACGCCTGCCGCGGCTCCGCCTGCTGCGCCTGCTCCGCTTGCTCCGCCGGGAGACGCCTCCATTCCCTCGAAGAGGCCGCCGGCCCGGGCCGCCTCCATCGCACGCTGGCGCGCGGCATCGGCCTTGCGCTGGGCTCGAGCTGCACGCTCGGCTTCGCGCTGGGCGCGGCGGGCGGCGCGGACGTTCGTCTCGGTTGTCTTGTCGTCTGACTCACTCACGGGATGAAGTTCACCCCCGACACCTTCATCACACCGTCGTCATGGCGGTTCACCGTGACGCGCACGCGGTACTGGCGGTCCTGGTTGTCCTCGGCCTTGGGATTGCCGATGGTCTGGTCGATGGCCATGATCACCTCGGCTCGATCGGGGTAGGAGTGCTCGACCGCCGCCGCGGACACCGCGCCGTCGGCCACGACGTTGGTGGTGGTGACGACGTCCTCGTACGAGTCGCGGCGCGGGGCGAACTGCTCGGAGAAGTCGCCCTCGATGAGTCCGACGATCTCGTCCACATCAGCCGACAATGTCTCCTGCCGGATGGTCATGAGTTTGGTCATGACGTCGGTCGCGAAGTCACGGTAGGACGCGTCGAGCTCTGCGGACGAGGCGCGGTCGGCACGGACGGTGGCCGCCTCGTTCCGCTCACTCACCCACAGCCCGGCCGCGACGACCGCCGCGACGAGGCACAGGGCCGCGATCACCGAAACCACGATCAGTCCGGTCCGCCCACCATCGGTGGGGGTCTGGTCAGACTGTGGCACTAGGTCACTCCGTTCGTCAGGATGTCAGCCAGGTCGGCGTCCGCGGCGAGCCGGCTCTCGGTACCGAGGTTCAGCTGACGATACGTCTTGCCGTCGGCGCCGAAGTACTCGCCCGTCTCGGCGTCGTACACCGCGGCGGAGGTACGGATCTCGGGCTCGCCCGAGGTGGACGACGGCACGACGTTGTAGGCATTGGGGTTGTTGCCGGGCGGCCCGACCTCGCTGGTGTTGGGCGGGTTATGGCCCTCGGGCACGTAGTTGCCGGCGCGACACTCCTCGGGGGAGGCTCCCCGACGCCCCGGGAACTCCATGCACGGCAGGTTGCGTGCACCTCGTGCGGCGATCTGCGAGTCCATCGGCACCTTGCAGTAGATCCCGTTGATCAGGGGCGGCACCGACAGATCGGCCGGGGACCGCCGGTCTTCTGCTGGTAGAAACCCCGTCGTGCAGGGCGGGGTCTCGTTGATCTGCAGGTTGAAGTCCACCTTGATCTGGCCGGATTCGCGGGCCCCTTCGATCGCGGTGATAAGCGATGACACCAGCGCCGGGTAGATCACCAACAGCTGCTCGATCGAACGGTTATAGACCACGCCGACCTCACCCACGCTGACCAGGTTGGCCACGAGCACCGGCATCGTGGGCTGAAGCTCGTTGAGCACCTTGGTGGCCCGGCCCAGTGCGTCCGGGCCGCGCTGGATCAACGACGTCACCTGGGGTTCGTTCTCACGCAGCTGATCGGTGATGTCGGCGATGTTCCGGGTCCAGGCGCGAATCGAGTCGGACGAGCGCAACTGCGAGTCGAGCACCGGCTCCGCGTCCTCGATGAGCTGACGCGTGACTCCCGAGTTGCGCTGGGCCTCCTCCAGCAGCAGCTGCGCGGAGTCCAGGAACTGCTGCAGGTCCCGGGCAGATCCGTTGAACGCGTCGAACGACTCGGAGATGACCCGCCGCATCTTGGCATCATCGATCGACGCCATGAGAACGGTGGCCTGGTCGAGGACCGGGCCGATGCTCTGCGGCATGTCGACGCGGTCCTCGCCGATCACGGTGCCGTCGGCCATGCGGCCCTCCGGCTTCCCCTCGGGCACGAACTCGACGAACTGCTCGCCCACCGCGGACACACTGCGGATCTCGGCACGCACGTTTTCGGGCACGTCGGCACCGGAGTCGAAGTGGAGCTCGGCCACGACCATGCCGGGCTTGAGCGTCACGGAGTCCACACGGCCGATGGTCTTACCGAGGTAGGAGACGTTGGAGTTTTGGTACAGGCCGCCGGTGTCCGGCATCTCTAGTGCGACATCCGTGCGCTGCCAGCCGAGCGCACGAGGCACCTGGAGGTACACCACCGACATGACCAGCAACGCCACGACGGTGACCACAGAGAAGATCGTCAGCTGGATCTTCACGAGCCGGGTCATCGGGGGGCCTCCTCGGTCGGTGCGGCGGGGCCGCCGGGGTCGTCGGCCGACTGCCCACTGACGGGCGGGTTCCCGGCGTCCGGGTTCTCGACGTCCGCGTCGGGCCGGGGCACGTCCAAGGAGAACGGGTCGGGACTGACCACCGACCCGGGAGCAAGCCCCACGTAGCCCTCGAGGCCGGCCATGCGATTACCGAACTCGGTACCCAGCAGGAACGTCTCCTCCAGACGAGGATTGGTGAGATCTGCGTCGATATAAAGGTTCGCGTAGTCACCGCGCAGGAAGTTGTCGATGCCAGCCTGCGGGAACGGGAAGGTGATGAGCGTGCTCAGCACCCGGGTCATATCGCGGCCGGAGTTGGCCAGTCCCTCGAGCACCGGCGTGAGGTCGCGGAGGTTCGCCACCAGGTTCTGTCCGCCGCCGGCGTCAATAATCTGGTTGGCCTTGTTTCCGAAGTCGCCGAGCGAGACCAGGGCGGTGGTCAGTTGCTGCTTCTGGTCGTTGATCAGACCGACTGCCTCGGGCATCTGCGCGAGAGCACGGGCGAGGGTGTCGTTCTGCTCGTCGATCTGCCGGGCCAGCCGGTCGAGTCCCTCCATCGCGGCGACGATGTCGGCGCGCTGGTCGTCGAGTCCGCTGACGGTGGTCTCCAGCTGGGTGATGACCTCCTTGGCGTCGAGCTGACGGCCGTCGAGGGCGGTGTTGAGCTCCTGCGAGATCGTCTCGAACTGCGCCAGGCCACCGTCGGTGAGGACCACCGACAGTGCCGAGAGCGTCTGCTCGGTGGTCGGGTAGACACCGGCACGCTCGATGGGGATGACATCACCTGCCGCGAGCGTCCCCTCCGCGCTGCCGTCCGGTGGCGGGAACAGCTCGAGGTGCTGCGAACCCAGCAGGCTGGTTTGCCCGATCTTGGCGTAGGCGTTGGCCGGGAGCCGTACTTCCTCGTTGAGTGAGACGGTGACGATTGCGGTATAGTCCTCGACCCTCATCGACGCGATGGAGCCGACATTGACGTCATTGACCCGGACCGGTGAGTTCCGGGTGATGGTGGTGACGTTGGGCATCTCGATGGTGACCTCGTAGGCGCCGTCGCCCTTGCCCTCGGCTCCGGGCAGCGGGAGCGAGTTGAGCCCGTCCCACGCGCAACCGGTCCCGACGAGCAGGACGGTGCTGGCGAGCGCGCCGGCAGCGAGGACCCGCGAACGGAGGATCCTTCCGGTCGGTACGGTCATGCCGCTCATCATGCGCCTCCCGTCACGAGCAGGGTGTCGGTGAGGTTGTCACCCTTGTTGACCACGTTGACCAGCGGGTCAGGGCGGTCCGAGACGGGCTGGACGCCCGGCGCCGTCTGTGTGCCCGGCTTCTGTAGGTCCCAGATCTGGTCCGGCTCGGCGGTCGGGGTGATCGGCGGGGCGACCACACCGTACGGGTAGTTCGAGGTCAGCGAGTTGAACAGCGGCCCCATGTATTGGGCGCACAGCTCCGCGTCGGACTCCGCGGTGTTGTTGGCCAGGCCGGCGATGGCGCCGCAGATGAAGTTGGTCGGATTGGCCATCTGGTTCATCGCCAGTACACCGTTGAGTGTGCCCTGATACGGGCGGTAGATGTTGTAGAAGTTCGCCATGGCGGTGGGGCCGACGTGGAGGATGCCCTCGAGATCGGCTCGGCGGTCGCGGATCACCTGGGTGGCGCGGCCGAGCTTGTCGACGCCCACGGAGAGCCGTTCCCCGTTGTTCTCGAGGAAGCGGTTGATGTCCATCACCGCGAGATCGAGGTCGCGCAGGGCGGCGTCGATATCCTCGGTTTGGTCCCCCAGCACCTGCGAGACGCTGGCGAGCTTGCCGCCGAAGGAGACGATCTGCTCCTCGCTCTGGGACAGCGCGGTGACGAACAGCTGGAGGTTCTTCAGCGTGGTGAAGAGGTTCTCGCGACCGTCGGACAGGATCGACATGGTGTGTGAGACCTCATTGAGCGCGTCGCGGATGTCGGCGCCGTTGCCCTCGAACATCGCGTCGGCTGAGTCGACGAAGTCGCCGAGCGGGCCGGTCTTCTCCCCCTTGGCGGGGCTCAGCGCGGTGGACAGCTTCATGAGCTGCTCCTTGACGCCGTCCCACTCGACCGGGACCGCCGTGCGCTCGACGGGGATGGTGCCGCCGTCCGGCATCTCCTCGCCGCCGGTGTAGGCCGGGGTGAGTTGGATGAACCGCTCGGCGACGAGCGACTGGGCCACGAGCAGGGCGTTGGCGTCCTCCGGCACAGGGACGTCGTGGGCGACCTTCATGGTGACCTTGGACATCCCGTCCTCCGTAGCGATGTCGGTGATGCGGCCGACCTCGACGCCGAGCACACGGACGGTGTCGTCCGCGTAGACGCCCTGCGTGGACGGGAAGAACGCGGTGATCGTCTTGGTCCGACCGGAGAAGATCCACACGGCTCCCGCGATCAGGGCCACCACGGCGATCAGGGCGACCACCTTCGCGGCGGTGCCCGGCAGGAATCGGTTCATCGCGGCAACCTCTTCTCGCCCCAGCCGGGGAACTCGTCCATCGTCGTTAGCCCCGGTACGCCGGGAATTGTGGGCTCGGTGACCAGCCCGGGCTCAGGCTGGACGCGGTCATCGATGAGCGGCATGAGGTCGCGGAGGATCGTCTGCTGGTATTGGCCCAGCGACAGGTTGGACACGTAGGCGTTGAACCACGGGCCGGAGGAGACGGCCTCACTGAGTGCAGTGGAGAACGGCACGATCCGGCGCAGGCCGAGATCGATGTCCTCCTTGTTCCGGATCAACAGATCGGACACCTGCTCGAGCTTGTCGAGCGCCGGGCCGATCTGGGCCTCGTTGTCCTGCACCAGCCCCGACAGCTGCCGGGCGAGCTCGTCGATGTTGACGATCAGCTCGCTCAACGCGCGCTTACGCATGTCGAGCTGGGTGAACAGGACATTGCCGTCGACCATGAGCTGGTTGATCTGGTCGCTGCGCTGACCCAGCACGTCGGTGGTCCCGGCCGCCTTGTCCAGTAGGTCGCGGACGGCCTCATCCCGCTCGTTGAGCGAACGGGACAGCCGTGTGATGCCGTCGATGGCGCCGCGGACCTCCGGCGAGGAGTCCTCCATGGTCTCTGCCAGCACGTCGAGCGCGTCCTGCACCGAGTCAGTATCCATGGCCTCGACCGTGTCGCTGAGATCACCGAGGGCGGAGGTCAGAGAGTACGGAACGGACGTCCTATCGATCGGGATCGTACGGTCCTCGAGTTCGCCGCGACCGTCGGAGAAGATCCCGAGTGCACGCCGGCCGAGGATCGAGTCCGTCTTGATCTGCGCCGACGTGTCGGCGCCGAGGTCGACGTCGGTATCGATATCGAACTTGACCCTTACCCGGTCACCGTCGAGTTGGAGCTTCCGGACGGAGCCGACGCGCATGCCGGCCACTTGGACCTCGTCGCCGGTGTTGAGCCCGGCGGCGTCGGCCACGTAGACCGTCGCGCCATGCATGCCGTTGATGTAGGGGATCCGGTCGTAGTTCAGCGAGACCGCCATCAGAGCCACTACGCCGACCGCGCCCCAGACGCCGATGACCTTCGGGTCACGGTCCCGGAAACGGAGCTGTCCGCGAGGCGCCTTGGGGGGCGCGCCGTCACTGTTCTTCTTACTCATCGGGGAACGCACACCGTCCCGTCGTCTGCTCATACTGCGGAAGAAAGAGGTCATTGCCGGTGGCCGGGTTAGTGATTCGAACAATGACGCCACAGAGGTAGAACTGGAAGAAACTGCCGTAGACGCCGAGGCGGCCCATCTTCTCGAAGTCCGACGGCAGGCGGTTGATGACGTTCTCGACGAACTCCTCGTCGTCATTGATCAGGGTCGCCACGCGGTCGATCTGCGCGATGTCCTCCTTCAGAGACGGGCGAACATCGGCGAGCAGGGTGGTCATGTTGGCACTCGAGTCGTTGAGTCGGCTCACGGATTCGGCGAGTGGCTCGGAGTTGGCTGCCAGGCCCGAGACCAACTGTTGGAGGTCGTTGACGATCGAGTCGACGTTGTCCTGGTTGTCCGCCACCGTGGTGAGCACGGAGTTGAGGTTGGTGATCACGTCGCCGATGAGCTGGTCCCGGTCCGCGAGGGTCTGGGTGAGTGACGACGTCGAGGCGAGCAGGTCCTGAATGGTGCCGGACTCACCCTGGAACACCTTGACGATCGACTCGGACAGCTGGTTGACCTGCCCGGGGTCAAGCGCCTTGAACAGCGGTCGGAATCCGCCGAGAAGCGCGTCCAGGTCAAGCGCGGGCGCGGTCTGCGAGAGTGGCAGGGTGCCGCCTGGTTCGAGCGGAGCCTGGCTCCCCTCTCCGCGCTTGAGCTCGAGGTAGCGGTCGCCGGTCAGGTTCTCGTACCGCACCACGGCCTCGGTGCTCTGGTGGACGCTCTGGTTTCCGGCGACCGTGAAGCGGACGCGGGCGGTGTTCTCCTCCGCCAGCTCGACCTTCCCGACCTGGCCGACCTCGACGCCGGCGATACGCACCTTGTCGCCGGACTCGAGCCCTGAGACGTCGGTGAAGTGCGCGTTATATCGCTCGAAGTCGCCGGAGCGGTACTCGCTGAACACCACGACGAGCCCGGCCAGTACCAGGGCCATCACAGTGGTGAAGATCCCGAGCTTGACCGCGGTAACCCGGCCCGCGCGCGCTGCCGCGCGCCCGGCGCTCACGGGTTCCCTCCGTCCATGCCGAGCATGACCTGCAGCAGTGTGGGCGGCGCGGGCCTTCCGGGCTCGGTCGACGGAAGCGGGCCGAAGAGCGGACCGGGTCGCGAGGTGAACACGTCGGGCATTCCCTCCACGGGGTTGGAGCCGGTGTCGGTGACGACGAACGGCGCGTGGACGCTCGGGTCGGGGAATGGCAGGCCGTAGCAGTTCGGGCCGGTGCTCGCGTTCACCTTAGGCAGGTCCTTGGGGTACTCGTAGGCTCGCGCGCCCTGCTGGAAGCCGGCCTTGAAAGTCAGGCCCGGTTGGTTGGACGCACCGAACGCCTGCCCGGCGCCCTCGACGCCCTGGTTGAGGCCGACGATCAGGCAGGTGAGCATGGGCGAGTACTCGCCGAGCAGGCTGGTCGAGGCCCGCAGGTCGGACAGCGCCTTGACCAGCTGGTCGCCGTTCTCGCTCAGCAACCGCTTGCCGGTCTCGCCGGTGCCGATCGCGGAGGCGAGCAGCTGTTCGAAGCGGGCCTGGTTGTTGACGATGTTGGCGCCGACGTCGGTACCGGAGTCGAGAATCCGCATGACGTCCGGGGTGACGTCCGCGTAGAGGTTCGCCACCCGCGAGCCCTTGGCGAGGTCGCGCTGGAGCGTCTCGATCTGCGGATTGATCTCCTCCAGGTAGGCGTTGAGGTCCGTGATGGTCTGCCCGACCTGTTCGCCCCGCCCGTCGACGGCCCCGGAGATCGCGCCGAGCGTGGCGTTGAGCTTCTCCGGCTCGATCGCCAGGAGCAGATCGGACAGGTCCTGGAACAGGGTGTTGACCTCGGTGGTGACGTTGGTGGCCTGGACCACGGCGCCGGGAGCGAGGGTGGCCGCGTCCGGTGTGGCAGGGGCCTGGAAGTCGACGGACTTGGCGCCGAACACGGTGTTGGACCCGATGGAGACCGGGGAGTTCGCGGGGATGGCCTCGAGCGCGGAAGGATCCACCTCGAGATCCAGGGTCGCGCCGTCGAACTCCTGCGTGATCCGGGTGACGTTGCCGATCTCCACGCCGCGCGAGCGGACCTTGGCGTCTTCCTCCATCACCAGTCCCGCGCGGTCACTTCGCACCGTGATCGGGACGCGACTGTCGAATGCCCGGACGAACAGGAGCAGGGACAGCGCGACCACCACGACGATGAACAACGCCAGGCCCGCGGCCGCGATGCGCTTGGGCACCGTGTCGCTCTGGCTCACCGTCCTCGCCATATCGTCTCTCCTATCCCGACAGGTTGAAGTTGCCGTCTCCGCCGTAGATCGCGAGCGAGACGAGAAGGGTTACCGTCACCACGGCGATGAGCGACGTGCGCACCGCGTTGCCCACGGCCGCGCCGACACCGGCGGGGCCGCCTGCCGCGTTGTACCCGTGGTAGGTGTGGATGAGCATGATCGTGATGGCCATGGCGATGGCCTGGACGAACGACCAGAGGATGTCCGTCGGAATGAGGAACGTCGAGAAGTAATGGTCGTAGACGCCTCCGGACTGACCGTAGATCTCGACCGTCGCGAAGCGGCTCGCCAGGAACGAGGCGATGACCGCGAGCGAGTACAGCGGGATCACCGCGATCATCCCGGCGACGATGCGCGTGGACACCAGGTAGGTCACCGAATCGATGGCCATGACCTCGAGCGCGTCGATCTCCTCGGAGACACGCATGGCACCCAGCTGGGCGGTGGCGCCGGCGCCGATGGTGGCCGCCAGACCGATGCCGGCGATCACCGGCGCGGCGATACGGACGTTGATGAACGCGGCGAAGAAGCCGGTGAGCGCCTCCACGCCGACATCCGTCAGCGAGGAGAAGCCCTGCACGGCGATGACGCCGCCTGTGGCCAGGGTGAGGAAGGCGACGATGACGACCGTGCCGCCGATCATCGCGAGCGCACCGGTTCCCATGGCGATCTCGGCGATGAGCCGCAGCGTCTCCTTGGGGTACTGGGTCAGCGCGCGGGGCGTGGCCGCCAGCGCGCGCCAGAAGAACAGGGCGTGATCGCCGAAGTTGTCGAACCCGCCGATCGCCCGATGGCGAGCACGCGACAGGCGCGGGAACCGCGTGGTCTCTATCACCGCCATGTCACGCTCCCAGAACCTTGACGCCGACGGCGGTGATGACGGTATTGACCACGAACAGCGCCATGAAGGCGAAGACGACGGTCTCATTCACCGCGTTGCCGACCTCTTTCGGCCCGCCGCGGACGTAGAGCCCCTTGTAGCAGGCGACGAGGCCGGCCAACATGCCGAAGACGCCGGCTTTGACCTGGGCCAGGACGAGTTCGCCCAGCCCGGTCAGCAGCGTGATGCCGTTGACGAACGCGCCGGGGTTGACGCCCTGGAGGAGGACGGAGAACAGGAAGCCGCCGAGGATGCCGATCGTGCACACCAGGCCGTTGAGCAGGAGCGCGACGAACGTCGAGGCGGCCACGCGCGGAACTACGAGACGCTTGACCGGGTCGATGCCCAGCACCTCCATCGCGTCGATCTCCTCGCGGATGGTGCGGGCACCGAGGTCGGCACAGATCGCGGTGGCCCCGGCCCCCGCGACGATGAGCACGGTGACCATGGGTCCGACCTGGGTGACCGCACCGAGCGCGGCGCCGGCGCCCGAGAGGTCGGCCGCACCGATCTCCCGCAGCAGGATGTTGAGCGTGAAGCTCACAAGGACGGTGAACGGGATCGCCACGAGGATCGTGGCCATCATCGATACGCGGGCGATGAACCACGACTGGTCGATGAACTCGCGCCCCTGGCGGACGATCGACGGGAACGCGACGAAGGTGTCGAGCGTCATCGCGAAAAAGTCGCCGACTCCCCTGAGTGGCTTGTCGAGAACATTCGCCATGACGCCCCCCTCCTACCTTTCATCCCCCGGACCACAGGTCTCGATCAAGTCACGCGACGGTGACCACCCGGTGTGATCGCGGTAACAAACTAGCTAGAACACGTTCTATCCCGCAAGGGCTTCCTCGGCACCCCCCCGAGCGGACCCCTTGCATTATGTGGACGGAATCTAACATGCGCCCCACCCATCACAGCGGCCCCTGGCGTGAACTCGTACAAACACGTCAGGGGCCACCTGTCGGGGTCAGAGCTTCATGATCTCCGCGGCCGAGAAGGACTTGCCCTCCGCGCGCCCTGACCAGTGCCCCGACACAGCATCAGCGAACGCGCGACGATCCCAGATGCCCCCTGAAGCGTCGAACCGCTTCTCCACGACCGGGGCCTCGACGAGCGCCACCATTCCGCCATATACCACGAACAGCTGCCCCGACACCCCCGCCGCCGCCGGCGACGCGAGGTAGGAGACCAGGTCGGCCACGCGGTCCGGGGACAGCGGGTCCGGCCCCTGGGACTCGTCCCACGCCTCGAAGACCGCCTCGGTCATGCCGGTACGCCCCCGGGGGGCGATGGCGTTGGCCGTACAGCCGATGCGTCCGAGAACGCGCGCCGCCGAGAGCGTGAGCGCCGTGATGCCGGCCTTGGCCGCGCCGTAGTTGGCCTGACCGGAAGGGCCGAAGAGCCCTGCCTCGGACGACGTGTTGATGAGGCGGCCGTAGATCGGCGCGCTGCCCTCGGTGCGCTTCTTGTCCTCCGCGCGCCAGTGGGCGGCGGCGTTGCGGGTGAGCAGGAAGTGTCCACGCAGGTGGACCTTGACCACCGCGTCGAAGTCGTCGTCGGACATGTTGAAGAGCATCTTGTCGCGGGTGATACCCGCATTGTTGACGACGACGTGCAGGCCGCCCAGCTTGATGGCCTCCGCCATCATCGCGTCGGCGGTCTCCCGTTCGGAGACGTCGCCCACGACGAGAGCCGCCTTGGCTCCCGCGGCCTCGATATCCGCAATAACCGCATCCGTGGCCTCGGAGGCCCGGATGTCGTTGATCACGACAGCGGCCGCGCCCGACCGGGCCAGCTCAACGGCTTCCGAGGCCCCCAGGCCCGAGCCGGAGCCGGTGACCACGGCCACCCGGCCGTCGAGGGACAGATCCTGATCGAGCATTCCGCGTTTCTCCTCCACACTCACTCGACGGCCTTGAGCGCCGCCATCGGGCATTTCTCCACAGCCTTGAGGGCCCGCTTCTGGAGCTCCTCGGGCACCTCGTCCACGATGACGCGAACGATCTCG
Organism: Dietzia sp. NPDC055343; assembly: GCF_053645265.1. NCBI lineage: Bacteria > Bacillati > Actinomycetota > Actinomycetes > Mycobacteriales > Dietziaceae > Dietzia > Dietzia sp. NPDC055343. The sequence goes on from NZ_JBSHMJ010000036.1 coordinate 28,550, forward strand.
TCGTCGTCGTTCAACTCGAAGACCTTGGGCGCGAGGCCCACGCACACGGCCTGCCCCTCGCAGCGGTCGGGATCCACTTCAATCCGCATACCAGTTCTCCTTGGTCGGTCCAGCGGGCACGGCGCCCCCGGGGCTGGGTCGATTCTATGTGAGCCGGGACACTAGAACGTGTTCCTACTCGAGCATGAGTGTAAGTCACCGGCCACGGTCGGGCCCCACCCGCGCCGAGCCCCGCCATCCGGCGCCCCACGGTGTTAGCGTGATCCGCATAACTGGAACACGTTCCAACAGCGACGACGAGCATAGGGACCCATGGACATCACCTACACCCCCGATCAGCAACGGCTGCGCGGCGAGTTGCGAGAGTATTTCTCGGCACTGATGACCCCCGAGCGACGTGAGGCGTTCACCTCGACCACCGGCGAGTACGGCCACGGCAACGCCTACCGCGAGATCGTCGCGGAGATGGGCCGCGACGGCTGGCTGACCCTGGGTTGGCCCGAGGAGTTCGGCGGCCGCGCCCGCCCGATGATCGACCAGCTCATCTTCACCGACGAGGCTGCGATCGCCGGCGTGCCGGTGCCCTTCCTCACCATCAACTCCGTCGCGCCGACGATCATGGCGTTCGGCTCGGACGAGCAGAAGAACTACTTCCTCCCCCGCATCAGTCGCGGCGAGCTGCACTTCGGCATCGGCTACTCCGAGCCCGACTCCGGCACCGATCTCGCATCGCTTCGTACCCGCGCGGTTCGCGAGGCCGGGACCGGCGAGCACGAGGGGCAGGACGTTTACCGGATCAACGGACAGAAGATGTGGACGTCGCTCGTCGCGTACGCCGACTGGATCTGGCTGGCCGCCCGCACCGATCCGGCCGCCAAGCGCCACAAGGGCATCTCGATGATCGTCGTGCCCACCACCGCCGAGGGCTTCTCGTGGACCCCGGTGCACACCATGGCCGGCCCCGACACTAGCGCGACCTACTACCAGGACGTGGTGGTCCCGGCGAGCAACCTCGTCGGCCCCGAGCACGGCGGCTGGCCGCTCATGACCAACCAGCTCAACCACGAGCGGGTCGCCCTCACCTCCGCCGGCCCTCTGCAGGCCTCGCTGCGGCAGGTGCTCGCCTGGGCGCGGGCCACCCGATCCGCCGAGGTCGGCCTGCCCGGCGACGGCATGGTGATCGAGAACGAATGGGTCCGCACCCACCTCGCGCGCGTCCACGCGATGGCCGAGTACCTGGCACTACGCAACTGGGAGATCGTCTCCGCGGACACCGCAGCGCCAACCCGCATCGCCGCCTCGGCTACCAAGGTGTACGGAACCGAAACCGCGTGCGAGGCATACCGCCTGCTCATGGAGGTTCTCGGCTCGTCGGGTCACCAGCGGTCCCACTCCCCCACCGCGGCGTTGCACGGCCGCATCGAGCGCCTGCACCGCTCGGCGCTCATCCTCACCTTCGGTGGAGGCACCAACGAGGTGCAGCGCGACATCATCGCCGCAGCCGGTCTGGGACTGCCGCCGGCGCCGCGCGTTGCGCCGGCCCCCGCCAGCGCAGCGTCGGCCAACACCGCGTCCGCCGACACCGCGTCCCCCAGCACCGCCCGGAAGGACAGCTGACATGGATTTTTCCGTCGACGACACCACCGCGGAGCTGGCCGGCCTCGTCCGCGAGATCGGCGAGCAGCTGGTCACCGACGAGTCCCTGCGCGAGCTCGACGCCCGCTTCGGCCCCGGCACCGAGTCCGGCGGCGCGGACCGTGAGACCGCCCGATTCCACGCCCGGTTCTGGGACGAACTCGTCCGCGCCGGCGTGCCCACCGCGCTGGCGCCCGAGCCCCTCGGCGGTGCCGGGCTCGGCGTGGTGGGCGAGGCTCTGGTCCTGCGGGAGCTGGGCCGCGTGCTGGCGCCCGTCCCGCTATCTCCCGGGATCCGCGCGGCACACCTGCTTACTGCGGCCGGACTGACCGACCGCGCCGTCGCAGTGGCCGAGGGCGCGGAGATCGCAGCGGTGGGCGACGGGAACCTTCGCCCCTCTGCGGAGGTGGACTGGGCACCGATCGCCGACGTGATCGTCTCGCCCGCACCGTCGAAGGAGCACTCCTTTCTCTGGGTGTGCGACGTCGCGACGGCGCGCGCGGCGGATACGGTCCGGATCGAACGGACCGTGCCGGTGGACTTCTCGTGCGCTGGGCTCGTCGCGGGCGCCCCGATGTACTGGCCGCTGGCGGACCGCAAACCGGGCGCTACGGAGTCCCACTACAAGTTCTCCGAGGGGAACGACATCCCGCCGGTGCCCGCCGAAGTGATCGGACTCGACGCCCTGCGTCGCCGCGTCCACCTGGCCGCCTACCAGTGGGGCGTGCTCGAGGCCGCGCTCGAGCGCACGGCCGCCTACGCCACCACGCGTCACCAGTTCGGTCGTCCCATCGGCTCGTTCCAGGCCGTCGCGGCCCGGCTGGCCGACGGGATGATCGACGTGGACGCGGTCCGCCTGTCCACCCTGCGCGCGGCCTACGAGCTCGACGCCTGTAGTGGCCACCCGGGGCCCGCCGCCCGGGATGCCGTCGCCTCCGCCCACTTCTGGGCCTGCGACGCCGGCCACCGCCTCGCCCACAGCGCCGTACACATCCACGGCGGCGTGGGCCTGGACCGCTCCGAGCCCGCGCACCGCTACTTCCTCGCCGCCAAGGCCGGCGAGTTCCGCCTCGGTGGCGCCACCCGGCAGCTGCTCGACCTGGGCGACGTGCTGGCCACCGAAGGAGACCCATGGGAGTACTCAGCATGAGCGCCGCTGTGCGGACGATCGCCGACGTCGCCGCCGAGCCGTTCCGCTCGGTCGCCGACGCGATGCACGCCCTGTCCGATATCGACGACCGCGGAATCTGGGCCGACGGGCAGCTCACGCCCTGGTCGCAGGCGACCCGGGAGAGCGCAGTGCGGATCGCGGCACTGCGGGAACTGATGGGGTCGCGGGCGGACGTGTCGTCGTCGTCGGACTCGTCGCCCGGCGCCCCCGCCGCGGCCGCGCCGGACGCACCGCATCCCCACGTCGGTCTCCTCATGTCCGGCACCCCGGAGTACCTCCACCTGCTCGGCGCGGCGGCGTGCTCGGAGCTCGTCGTGGCCGGCCTCAACCCCACGCGGCGCGGAGAGGCACTCCTGCGCGACGCGACGCTGGCGAACTGCGCCGTCATCCTCACCGACGCGGACAACGAGGCCCTCCTCGACGACCTCGACGCCGGCGTACCCGTCATCTCGGTGGACTCGCCGGAGTGGTCGTCGCTGCTGGCCCGCCACGCCGACGCCACGCTGCCCGCCCCGGACACCGTCCCCACCGGCGCAGACGACCTGGTGGCGCTCGTGTTCACCTCCGGCACCAGCGGCGACCCCAAGGCCGTGCGCATCACCCAGTCCAAGATCTCGGTGCCCGGACGGATGCTCGCCGAGCGGTTCGAAATGGGTCCCGAGGACTGCGTGTACAGCGCGATGCCGCTCTTCCACTCCAACGCCGTGATGGTGGCCTGGCCGATCGCACTGTTCGCGCAGTGCTCGATCGCGCAGCGCCGCCGCTTCACCGCGTCGGGCTGGCTGGACGACGTGCGCCGCTACGGCTGCACGTTCGCCAACTACGTGGGCGCGCCCCTGTCCTACATCCTCGCCACCGCCGAGCGCGCCGACGACGCCGACAATCCCATGCGCGTCGTCTACGGCAACGAGGCCCCCGCCGACGTGCGGCACGAGTTCACCCGCCGCTTCGGCGCGCGGGTGGTCGACGGGTTCGGCTCCAGCGAGGGCGGTCTGTCCATTTCGCGCACGCCCGACACCCCGGACGCCGCGCTCGGTCCGCTGCCCGCGGGCGTGCGGATCGTCGACGTGGAGACCGGCGCCGAGTGCACGCGCGCCCGGTTCGACGCCGACGGCGCGCTGGTCAACCCCGACGAGGCCGTGGGCGAGATGATCGCCGACGGGCCCGGCCTGTTCGCCGGGTACTGGGGCGATGAGGCCGCCGACGCCGAGAGGATGCGCGGGGGACGTTTCCACTCCGGCGACCTGGCGTATGTCGACGACGACGGGTACGTCTACTTCGCCGGGCGCTCCGGCGGATGGATGCGTGTCGACGGCGAGAATCTTGCGGCAGCACCGATAGAGCGCGTGCTGCGGCGTCATCCCGACGTGGCAGAGGTGGGCGTGTACGCGGTGCCGGCGGCCGAGGTGCGCGGCCCGGGCGCCATCGGTGACGCCGTGGCCGCGGCAGTGGTGTTGCGCGGCGACGCCGATGCCACGGTGGCCTGCTGGTTTGCCGAGGGGCTCGGAGAATTCCTGTCCGGGCAGCCCGATCTCGGCCCCAAGCAGTGGCCGACACTTCTGCGGATCACCTCGGCGCTGCCGCGGACCGCGAGTTTCAAGTTCCGGGCCCGGGATCTCACCTCGCTCGGCGCCGATCCCGCCGGGGACCGCGTGTGGGTGCGCGGGCAGGGCGCGGAGGGGTTCTCGCCGTCAGCGTGATGGGCAGCGCAGGCGCCACGGGTAGGTTCGGAATGTGGACCCCACCGTGAACGTTGACCAGCGACCTGCCGAGGGCGACGACTTCGGTATCGCCGCCGTCCCGCCCAAGCCGCTACTCCGCGGCTGGATTCATGCCGGCACGCTGCCGGTGGCGATCGCGTTGGGCGTCGTACTCACCGTGCTGGCTGATGGCACCGCGCTGAAGTGGGCGTGTGTGGTGTTCCTGGCGACCTCGTCGCTGCTGTTCGGCATCTCGGCGCTGTATCACCGGGGCAAGTGGTCCCCGCGGGCCGCGGCACTGATGCGACGGCTGGACCACTCGAACATCTTCCTGCTCATCGCCGGGACATACACGCCCATGACGGTGGCCGCACTCGAGCCGCCGGCCAGCACGATCCTGTTGGTCGTCGTGTGGACGGGCGCGCTGCTGGGGATCGCGTTCCGGCTGTTCTGGCTCTCGGCCCCACGCTGGCTGTACGTGGTGCTGTACATCGTCCTGGGCTGGACCGCCGTGTGGTTCGCCGGTGACCTCATCGACGTGGATCCCGTCGCTGTGGGGCTAGTGTTGGCCGGCGGCCTCGCCTACACGGGCGGCGCGGTGGTGTACGGGCTCAAGCGGCCCGACCCGGTGCCGGGGGTATACGGCTTCCACGAGGTGTTCCACACGTGCACGGTCGTGGCGTTCGCCTGTCACTGGACCGCGATGCTGCTGTTCGTGCTCGGCAGCTGAGCCCGCGCCGCACCGCAGGCCGACCCCCGCACGCCGCCCCGCGGCACCCACGCCGCGACACCCACGCCGCGACACCCGCGACT
>NZ_JBSHMJ010000037.1:0-32533 GCF_053645265.1 Dietzia sp. NPDC055343
CAGGCGCAGCCCGAGTTCGAACGAGCTGCGAGCCATTCGGGGAGGTGTCGAGTTCGCACAATCGACACCTCGACACCTTTTACTTGTCATAACGTCCGGTTACCGGTGCGACTCGAAAACCGCGTGCTGGAGGAAGTCATCGCCGGCCCAGGGGAGGGGAGCGGCCCGCGTGGAGTCAGTTAGCGGAGAGCTCGCCGGATTCATCTGTCGCACTTGGTCGTGCTTCACGCTCCTCTCTGGTGCGACACGCATATGAGACGCCAAGCCTCGGCCGGGTCGCCGTCCAGTCCGCTTCGCGATGTGTCTTGGTAGAGGATCGTTAAACGCGACACCGAGGATATTGGCCCACGAGACTGCCTGGGCGCGGCCTAGGGGAGTGGCGCGGGTAGTGCTGGGGTCAAGCCGGGAGATCCGTCGACGAAAGGTTCGATACTGCCGTCGATCTCCGCGTCGACGACCATCTCCTACATGTGTGCCCCAACCAGAGCCTCTTGCGTGGTGGGTGTCGGCCTGCTGGATGCCTTCCTGACTCTGCGACCTCCCCACTACTTGCCATGATGGAAAGTATCGGCTAAGTTGCCGATATGGAAAGTCAACCGCCCATGACCCCCGACTCTGCCCGTACCGCGCTGCAGGACCTCGGTGCCGCTCGGGAGCGCATCGCCGTCCGGATCAGCTCGCCCTGGTGGTACCGCGTAGGGATTGCTCTGTGCACGGCGTGCATGTTCGTCGGCATGGGCCTGCTCGTTGGGCGCCCCGCACCCGGCAGCGGCGTAGAGGCGGCATCCATGTCGCTGATCGTGTTGGGTGCCTGCGTCGCGCCCATCGTGTTGCTGTGGGCACTCAACCGCTCCACCGGCATCTCGATCGATCGCTACTCCCAGGGGATGGCGGGCTGGTACATCGTCACGTTCTCGCTGCTCGTCGTCGCCTTCGTCCTTCAAGCCTTCCTGCACGTGCCGTTCGCCCTGGTGGCCGCCGGCCTCGTCGCCTACGTGGTCACCTACGACAGAGAGTGCCGCCTCGACGCCTTGCTGCGCGAACGGGTGCGGGCCAGCGGGTGACGCCGGTGCCGCAGCCACTGTTCAACGAACTCATCCACGCCCCCAACCGACTGCAGGTATGCGCGATGTTGGCGCCGGTAGAGGCCTTGGACTTCGCAACCGTCCGTGAGGCTCTGGCCGTCAGTGACTCCGTGCTCAGCAAGCACGTCAGGGTGCTGGCCGATGCTGGCTACCTGCGCACGTCGAAGACCCCATACGCCTCGCGCACCCGTACTTGGATCGCTCTTACCGACCCCGGCCGCGCAGCTCTGGACGCGCACCTGGCCGAGCTTCGCCGAATCGCCGCAATGGCTAGTTCGCCGGCATGCCTTAACGAGTAAGAATGCCAAGATCTTCCGATCGAACCGCACGGCACGGCACGAAACGAGACGCGGCGGTTCGAGGGGGCGAGAAATCTGTTTCCCGACTCATCACCGAAGAGTTGATTCATCTGATGCAGCGATTCGCAGGCTACTACTTTACATAAGATCTGGTTACCGGAGTCGCAGAAAGGCCCCAAGAATCGAGGTGTGGCGGCAAACGTCTCCTTGGCGCAGTGCGCCAAGTGACTGGTTCTGGAAAGATGTCATGAGGAAGCCTTCTCTAGGATTAGGCTCGCATAACCGCGAGGAGACTCGTCATGTTTGGCTTGTTTGGAAGACCCTCTAAAGGGGATCGTACGCCAGTTCATGAGTGCGGGTATGCCTACCCGCACCACAGTGATCAGCCTCATTACCATGTCGGACATCCGCGTAAGAAGACACAGTCAATGACTAAGGGCACTGGCCCCTTCGACGGTGATACCCGGTACGCGAACACAGGGGTTCCTCCTAGCCCTCCGGGCACTAAGAATCCTCCACTGGCCAGGTAGCAATAGTGGGCATGAGCGTCCCACTTCCAAGGAACTGGGACGGGCGCCGCGGCTCTTGCCCAGCAGGGCTACGAGGCCGTCCCGCGGTCGCGTTTTGGCGCTTCAGTGAGCGATTCACTCCTGGGAAAGCTTGAACTCCGCTTTGAGTTGCTCAATCAGGGACGGCGCATGATCGCTGTAGGTCGAGCACGCTGCGGACAGCGTCTCGACTGCCGCATGTAGCGGATCGGCGTTCGCGACGGTAACGATGGTGGGCAGGGCAAAGTGCGGTCGCGAGACCTCGCCGCTCGCGTATGGATGTTGCTCCGGGGTGAGAACTCGTCTCGTCCACGTCGCTTCAGGCGACAACGCCCTGCTTCCCTCGTCGAGGGAAGTCTCGTCCAGCCATTGGTTCAGCCACGCGAACAAGTCGTCAAGCTTTGGTGGCGATGCACCGGCCTCGACATTCGCCATGGTTGTGATGATGTAGTCCTCGGTATGGAGACCGGCCGATTCGAGCGCCCGGCGGGCGCACCACCATGCGATCTCCCGCTGCTGGTCCTCCGGGAGTCGTATGAGACGAGCGATGAGGTCCGGATCCATCTCGTTGAGACTCACAGCGCCGTTGACGTGATACAGCTCAGCGGGCACTGAGTCCCACGGCGAGGTTCTCGGCAAGAATCCCCAGCTAGTTGACTCCGTGGCATCGGTCGAGGAATCGCTGGTGACCTCGGAGTGAAAAGGAACCGGATCGGGGGCCCCAACGCCAGGCTGATGCCACCGTTGCGGTGCCCGTACCCCACCCGTGTCGGTCCGCGCGGGCCACAGTCGCAGGCGCCACTCGTCGCCCGGGTCTGTCGAACCGGGCCACCCGTAGCCCACGAAACCTCGTCCGCTGACTTCGAGGATGTAGGTGTCCGGAGCTGCTGTGGCCTCCAGCTCGTCGTAGCCGGGCGAGCCGATGACCAGTGTGCCGGATTCCACCCGGAGGACATTCTCCGAAATTTGCTCCCATCGATCTCGATCGTCATCGGGTCGAGCGGACCAGAACTCAATGGTCACCAACGTGTCGAAGTTGTTCTGGTGCGGGCTAAGGATGACCGCCATTCCATCCGCGCTGGAGCTGGGGGGAGCGGCCTCCGCCAACGCGAGCAGATCAGTGCCTTCTGGCGGGAGTGCCAAGGGATCGAATACCTCGAAGTGTCCGTGGTCGATCACGATCTTTCCGGCACAGGATTCGACAAGCTGCGGCAGTTGTTGTGGGATGGCCATTTCGCCATGATCGCGACTACCCGGGTGCATGTCGAGTGAAGACTGGGAACTTATGTCTCGTAAAACTGTAGGTTTCTAAGCCGGCTCAATCGGAGTTCAGCGGGCGCTGTATAGTTCAGCAAATGTTGACTATTGCTTCTCGTGTGGATGTGATGAACCGGTTAGGGCGGGCGATGGCCGACCCGACACGGTCCCGGATACTGTTGACCTTGCTGGAGCAGCCGGCCTACCCGGCGGAACTGGCCCGCGATTTGGAGCTGACACGGTCGAACGTGTCGAACCATCTGGCATGCCTGCGCGACTGCGGGATCGTTGTCGCCGTGCCCGAAGGTCGCCAGACCCGGTATGAGATCGCAGACCCGCACTTGGCCCGGTCGCTATCTTCCTTGGTCGAGGTCACCCTCGCGGTCAACGAGAACGCCCCTTGCTTGGAGCCCGGCTGCTCAGTGCCGGGTTGTCACGCCACGGAGGTGCAGGCGTGATTCTGTCCTCGGCCCTGCAGGCGATCGGTCTGTTCATTGCCACCAATATCGACGACATCATCGTCCTGTCGCTGTTTTTCGCCCGCGGCGCAGGCCAACGCGGAACCACCGCACGCATCCTGGCCGGCCAGTATCTCGGATTCGTCGGCATCCTCGGCGCTGCTGTGCTCGTCTCCCTGGGTGCGGGAGCCTTCCTGCCTCCGGAGGCCATCCCGTACTTCGGGCTGATCCCACTCGGCTTGGGACTGTGGGCCGCGTGGCAGGCTTGGCGCGGGGACGATGATGATGACGACGCAAAGATCGAGGGCAAGAACGTCGCAGTGTGGACCGTGGCCGGCGTAACCTTCGCCAACGGCGGGGACAATATCGGCGTCTACGTCCCCGTCTTTCTCAACGTAGGCCCGGGGGCCGTGGTCGCCTACTGCATCGTGTTCCTGGTGCTGGTGGCGGGACTGGTGGGCCTGGCCAGGTTCGTCGCTACCCGCCGACCGATCGCCGAAGTCCTGGAGCGCTGGGAACACATCCTGTTCCCGATTGTCCTGATCGGCCTGGGTGCCTTCATTCTGATCAGTGGCGGAGCATTCGGTCTCTGACAGAACCGAGGCAAACCCCACCGCACACCTGTGAGCCGCCGACTCGCTCTAACCCTTCCGGTAGAACGCCCGATTGGTACGTCGCCGCGGAGTAGTGGCCACAGAAGACCGCCACAAAACGATGAAGACCACTATCACGGGCCGGCGTGAGGGTTCACGCTGCGCGAGACTCCGACCGGAGGCTCGTTCGTGGAGTGTCGTGTTAGACGATCGTCGAACGAGACATCGTCGACAATCAGGTGAGGTGTGCCCTCTGGTGACACGTTTTGGGTGCCGAGCGGTTGTTGTCGCTCACGAAGTCGAAAAGACTAAATGGGCAACGTTGTGCCGGTGATGGCGAAGTCCCTGAGCCAACTGATGAAGAGTGCCCACACGCCACTGAACAGTGCGATGCCCACCGCGATGAGCAGGAGGCCACCGATGATCTGGATTCGTCGAGTGTTGCGCTGTAGCCAGCCGACGGTTCGGATTGCCCAGGTGGAGCTCCAGGCGACGAGGATGAATGGCAGCCCGAGCCCGAGGCAGTAGGCGACGATGAGCATGACGCCGCGCGTGCCGCTGAAGCCGCTTCCGGCGGCGACGGACAGTGCGGCGGCGAGCGTTGGTCCTAGGCAGGGTGTCCAGCCGAGGGCGAACACTCCGCCGAGGAGTGGCGCGCCAACCCACGTAGAGACCGCTTTCGGCTGAAATCGGGTATCTCGTTGCAGTACCGGCACGAAGCCGATGAAGACCAAACCCATGAGGATGGTGATGACCCCGCCGATGCGCTGGAGCAACTCCTCGTGCGGCGCGAGGTACTGGACGGTGCCGAGGACCATTGCGCTGAGCGAGACGAACACGACGGTGAACCCGCCGACGAAAAGCAGCGATGCCCCGACGACGCGGTAACGCGAGCTTTGTCTGGCCTTCTTTTCCTCGAGAGTGATCGTTCGTGACTCGCTGCGACGCTGTTCGGCCTGGGCGAGCGTGACCGGTGGTCGCTCGGCGCCGACGACGCTAGCGAGGTAGGCGAGGTAGCCGGGGATGAGCGGGACCACACATGGTGAGGCGAACGAGACCAGACCGGCTAGTAGGCAGGCGCCAAGTGCGAGCAGAAGGGGCCCGCTGGCCGCTGTCTGTTGGAACGCCGAACCGATGCCCTCCGCGAGCACCAGTCCGTCCATCGGAGGCATGGCAGCGGCGACGACGAGGTCGGCGACACCCGTCACGACGGGACACTCTCATCGTCGGCCACCAGTTCGGCTATGACGTCCCGAAGTTGATAATCGGTGACGGCTGCCAGGTACACCGCGGCCACTCGATGTTGCCGGTCAAGCACGAGAGTGGTCGGCACAATCGAGGTGGGAAAGCCTCGGAGTGCACCTATGGCGGCGTTGCTTGGGTCCCAGATAGAGGGGTAGGTAAGGCCGTTGTCGCGTACGAAGTCGACCGGCTTGTCGCGATTGGGATCGCGCACGTTTATTCCGAGCACGGTGGCGCCCTGGGGTTCGAACTCCTCGTGAAGGCGCTGAAGGTCGTCGACCTCGGTGCGGCAAGGTCCACACCATTGGCCCCACGTATTGAGGATCACCACGTCGCCTTTGTAGTCAGCGAGCCCGATGGTTTGGTCTGGATCAAGTAGATCCGGGCCGGCGAGCTCGGCAACCGGTTTCCGTTCTTCCTCGGGGTAGTGGATTTCCAGCTGCCCATCAGGGCTGACGAACTCAAAGGTGCCGCCCTGCGCGACCGCATCGGTGCCACTGCCACAACCGGAGAGGACTAGGGTGCCCGCACACAGGGCCGCCCAGAGGCGCGCGCGAAAACCGATGGCTCGGGTACTGCCCATGCTTTTCACTCCGGTCTGCGACGGGTCATTGCCCCTCGGCTCCGAACCGGCGGTGCCGCACGGGGTGGCTCTGTCGAACACCAGTGTCGTGACCGGCACTGGCGAGATGGTCCCACTGTCTGATCGTGCCATAGCCGATATCCGCCCTGTGAAACGCCACTGAACGGCGCGGTCGAACGGGTGGGTTTTGGGGGTGGGGCGGCACGCCTGCGTCCATTGACTGTGTTGGCCTTGCGGTTTCCTCGCCCTTCGGTGTGCGGTGACACCGCCGAGAACGGTTCACTGCGTACTGTACTATTCAGTGCATGCTGTCTCTTGCTTCGCGTCAAGGTGTGATGAACCGACTCGGTCGCGCCATGGCTGACCCGACTCGTTCTCGTATCCTCTTGAGACTGCTGGATGGGCCTGTGTATCCCGCCGAGATTGCCCAGGAGCTTGGGTTGACGCGGTCAAATGTGTCGAATCATCTCGCTTGCCTCAGGGATTGCGGGATCGTCGTCGCCGAATTTGAGGGCCGCCAGAATCGGTACGAGATCGTCGACGCCCATCTGGCACGCGCGTTGAGCGCCTTGGTTGAGACGACTCTTGCCGTCGACGAGGGCGCATCGTGTCTAGATACGCAGTGCCCGGTCGAGGGTTGCTGCAACTCCGAGGGAGGTCGTCGATGACGACGTCTGCGTGTGGTTGCGAGCCAGCCGGGCCGGTGACCGGCAGCGAGGAGTCTGCTTCGTGGTGGCGCAGCAGTGCCGTGCTCATTCCGGTGTTTTCCGGACTGGCGCTCCTGCTTGGTGTGATTTTCGAGTGGTTGGCCGACGGCCCCGGCTCGGAGACGGCGGCAGCGGGGCTGTTCTGGACCGCTCTACTTCTGGGTGCTTCGCAGTTCGTTCCAGGTGCCGTCCGGGGCCTGTTGTCCCGGGGTCGGTTGAGTATCGGCTTGTTGATGACGATCAGCGCCACGGGTGCGGTCGCGCTCGGGTTCATCGAGGAGGCCGCCGCCCTGGCCTTCTTGTACTCCATCGTCGAGGCGCTGGAGGATCGCGCGATGGACAAGGCCCGCTCGGGCCTGCGGGCCCTGTTGGCGCTGATCCCGCCTAGTGCCACCGTCCTGGGCGCCACCGGGTCCACCCGCACCGTGCCCGTCGAGTCTTTGGAGCGGGGCGACGTGCTCCGTCTGGTCGCCGGCGAACGTCTGGCCACCGACGGGATCGTTCGTGTCGGGAAGAGCAGCCTGGATGTCTCGGCGATCACGGGTGAATCCATCCCCCTCGAGGTCGGACCCGGTGACGCGGTGTTGGCCGGCTCGATCAACACCGCCAGCGTCCTGGAGGTCGAGGCCACCGCCGCAGGAACAGACAACTCCTTGACCACAGTGGTCGAACTGGTTGAGCAGGCACAGACAGAAAAGGGGGAGCGGGCCCGCATCGCCGACCGCCTGGCCCGCCCGCTGGTGCCGGGTGTCCTCATCCTGGCTGCCCTGGTCGCCCTGATCGGCTCCATCGTCGGAGATTCCGGACTGTGGATCGAGCGAGCACTGGTGGTACTGGTCGCAGCGTCGCCATGCGCACTGGCCATCTCGGTGCCGATCACGGTCGTCTCCGCGATCGGTGCGGCCAGTAAGTTCGGGGTGATCATCAAATCGGGTGCCGCGTTCGAGCGCATGGGCTACCTCCGGCATGTAGCAGTGGACAAGACCGGAACCTTGACCCGAAACCGGCCCACCGTCACGCACGTCCTCGCCACCGGCGACGCAGCCGAGGACCAGGTCCTCGGCTGGGCGGCCGCTCTGGAAACCCACAGCTCCCACCCGCTGGCCGCAGCGATCACCGCCGCAGCGTCCGAGGCCCTCGCCGCATCGGAAGTCACCGAGGCCGCCGGCGCGGGAATCGCCGGCCTCATCGATGGCGTACGCACCGCCGTCGGCAGCCCGCGCTGGCTCGACCCAGGCCCTCTCGCAGATTACGTTCGCGCCATGGAGCACCGCGGCATCACGGTGGTGATCGTCCACCGCGACGACCGCCCGGTCGGGGCCATCGGGGTGCGCGACGAGCTGCGTCCAGAGGCAGGCGAAGCCATGACGTCACTCGCGGCGAGGGGCATGGGCGTGACGATGCTCACCGGCGACAACTCCCGCACCGCTGATGCACTGGCCGTCGAGGCGGGGATCACCGACGTGCGTTCCGAGCTGCGTCCGCAGGACAAGGCGCAGGCGATCGCCCAGTTGCGCGGCGACGGCCGGGGGCCAGTGGCGATGATCGGCGATGGTGTCAACGACGCCCCCGCGCTCGCCTCGGCGGACATCGGCATCGCCATGGGGGCCACCGGCTCCGACGCAGCGATCGAGTCAGCGGATGTCGCGTTCACCGGCGATGACTTGCGACTGATCCCGCGCGCCATAGACCACGCCCGCCGCGGTCGTCGCGTCATCAATCAGAACATCCTCCTGTCTTTGGCGATCATCGTCGTTCTGCTTCCTCTCGCGATCACCGGAATCCTGGGACTCGCAGCCGTCGTCCTGGTCCACGAGGTCGCCGAAGTCTTCGTCATACTCAACGGACTGCGTGCCGCACGCACCAGGCAGCTCGAGCGACCCCCGAGCACAACAACTGCCGACCACGAAGACAGTCGACACATTCACCGGCCGGCACCGCTGCCTCATTGACCCTGCGCCCGCGTATCCCGCGCCGCATCGCCGCCGGAAAAGACGGGCGGCAACCACCACAGCAACTCGGTATTAACCGGACGGCCCCGGTGCTGGGACCCGGTGCTGGGACCCGGCATCGACGACCAGCGCATCAGCTGCAAGGCGCGCCTGGGCAAAGAGAACTGCGGAGACAGAGGTCCGAGATCCGCCTTTCTATATCGCTAGACGGTGCTATTATCGCTTCATGTCGATTATTTATGGGGTGCCCGATTGGTGACGTGCGAGGATCGAAACACCTATGCAGCGTTGTTTCATTCTCTGGCGGAACCGACTCGGCTGGCGTTGTTGGAGCATCTGGTTAGTGGTGAACATCGGGTTCGTGATCTGGTCGATCACATGCATCTGGCGCAGTCCACGGTGAGTAAGCACCTGGCGTGTCTGCGGGACTGCGGACTGGTCACGATGCGAATCGAGGGGCGCTCCTCGTGGTTCTCGCTGGCTGAGCCGGCCCGGCTGGCGGACCTGGTGGAAGCCGCCGATGCGCTGTTGAGTGCGTCCGGGGTCTCGCCGTCGCTGCGCGATCACCAGAATCACCCCGACCCGGGACCTCAGGCAGGAGTGAGTCGAGATGGCGCATAGCCACGGTCACGACCATGGTGCTGGGGGTCCTTCTCAGCAGACCGATCGCGGGAGGCGTCGTCGGCTGCTTATCGCGTTCTGCATCACCGCGAGCATCGTGGTGGCCCAAGCGGTGGGCAGCGTGGTCACTGGCAGTCTCGCGCTGTTGACCGACACCGCTCATGCATTGGCTGATGCGTCGGGATTGCTGGTTGCTGTCATAGCCGCGACGATGATGCTGCGGCCACCGAGCAGTAAGCGGACCTGGGGATTCGCCCGGATCGAGATCATCGCCGCACTAGGGCAGGCCGTCCTGCTGATCGTCGTCGGTAGCTATGCCGCGATCGAAGGCGTTCGAAGACTCTTCGAGCCCGCGGACGTGCCCGGTACCGAGCTACTGGTGTTCGGAGTGATCGGCCTAGTGGCCAATATCGCCGCCATCGTGGTGCTGGCCTCCAGGCGAGAAGACAACTTCAACATGCGAGCGGCATTTCTGGAGGTGCTCAACGACGCTCTGGGGTCGGTGGGGGTGATCGTTGCAGCGATCGTCATCAACACCACTGGCTTCCAACGAGCCGACACCATTGCCGCGCTGTTCATCGCAGCCTTGATCATTCCGCGAGCGTTGACGCTACTGCGACAGACGATCCGGGTGCTGATGGAGTACGCCCCCGTGGGACTCGATCTGGATGAGGTCCGAGAACACCTTCTGGAGCTGGATCACGTTCGGGACGTGCACGACTTGCACGCATCCATGATCGGGACCGGCCTGCCGGTCATCTCCGCTCATGTCGTGATCGATGATCAGTGCTTCGAATCCGGTCACGCACCGCAGATCCTGGAGGAGATCCTCACCTGCGTCAAGGAGCATTTCCCCGTCTCCATCGACCATGCCACCATTCAACTGGAGACCGCCGCCGTGCGTGACCGGGAATCTCCCGCAGTCCGACACGCCTGACCCGCTAGATGAACGGTTCCCATTTTTGACCGTTGGGTCGTGCATATCAGTCAGCGGACTGGCTCGTCGTGGCGGGAATGAAGGGATCGGCGGGCGCGGCCACCACTACGGGTGAACGTGCGACCCTGAAAGCCTCGGCAGGCTATCCGGCCGCCGTGATGACCGCCCGAACCCGAGACTGCTCAGCTGGGACCCGGAGTCCGAAGGAGCGGCGGCCGAGTGGGCGCATGCGAGCGGTCCGCTAGTTCGTCGGCGGGTGGACGGCCCGCATGAGGCGTCGCTGGGCGCGGGGGTGCGCAGAACAGGCGCGAATCGGACCGGGCGGCACCCGCTTCCTACGATAGTGATCATGTCGCCGCCGTCGAAGGCACCCTCGTCCAAGGCCCCCGTCACCGTCAGAGCGCTGCGTACCCGCGGTGTGGTGCCGGTCGTGCTGCTGCTCGCGGTGGTGGCGGCAGGTGTGGTGATCCCGCTCTCGCGGATCTCCACGGCCCTGGCGCTCGAGCTGATCGGGGTCCCGGACCCGGGCCTGCTCACCACCGCCGGGCTCCCGGCGGTCCGCGCGATCGCTGAACTGCTCGCGTCGGTGGCGGTGGGAATGGCGCTGTTCGCCGCGTTCTTCACCCCGCCGCAGCAGGACAAGACCCTCGACGTTGACGGCTACCGCGCGCAGCAGATCTCCTCGTGGGCCAACATCGCCTGGGCAATCGCCGCGGCCTTGCTCATTCCGCTGACCCTGTCGGATGTGTCCGGGCGCACGCTCTGGCAGTCCCTGCCGCCGGACCAGTGGATCGTGGCGATCACCGAGATCGAGGTGGCGTCCTCGTGGCGCTGGGCCGCGATCATTGCACTGGCCGCCGGGATCGGTCAGCGGTTCACCCTGAGCTGGCGCTGGTCGGTCATCTGGCTGGGGGTCACGGTGCTCTCGCTCCTGCCGGTTGCCGCGACGGGCCACGCCTCAGGCGGCACCGCCCACGACATTGCCGTCAACGCGCTGATCATCCATCTGTTCGCTGCCGCGTTTTACGTCGGCGGGCTCGTCTCGGTGATTGCCCACGCGATGCGTGGCGGGGGACGGGTCGCGCTCGCGCTGCGCCGCTATTCGGTGGTGGCCACGGTGGCGATCGTCGCGCTCGGGCTGACCGGGATCATCAACGGACTGGTTCGTCTGCACCCGTCGGACCTGTTGTCTTCGACCTACGGGTTGCTGATCGTGGCCAAAGCGTTGTGCCTGGCACTGTTGGCGGTGTTCGGGCTGGCGGTGCGCCGACGCATCATCAACCGCATCGAGGGAGCGTCGGCCAACGCCCCGGTGGACCGGGGCACCCTGCTGCGAATCGGACTGGTCGAGACGGTGGTCATGGCGGGCACGCTGGGCCTGTCGGTCTCGCTGGGCCGCACCCCGCCACCGGCACCGCTCTACGTGCCCACCCGTCAGGAGTCGCTGTTGGGTTTTGAGTTGCCGGGGCCGTTCTCCTTCGAGACGGTGTTCGGTCTGTGGCGCTTCGACCTGGTGCTGGGTCTGGCCTCGGTGATCCTGCTGGGCCTCTACCTCTGGGGGCTGGTCACCCTGCGCCGGCGCGGCGACTCCTGGTCGGCGGGACGGACCGCGTTCTGGGTGGCGGGCTGCGTGATCCTGTTCCTGACCACCAGCTCCGGTATGGGGATGTACATGATGGCCGATTTTTCCAGCCACATGGTCGGGCACATGCTCATCTCGATGCTCGCCCCGGTGTGCCTGGCGCTGGGCGGCCCGTTGACCCTGGCGCTGCGGGCCCTGCCGGCGGCGGGACGCGGTAACCCGCCGGGGCCGCGCGAGTGGATCGTGGAGTTCATCAACAACCCGCTCTCCCGATTCCTCACCCACCCGATCGTGGCCTCGGTGCAGTTCGTCGCCGGTTTCTATCTGATCTACTTCGGAGGGTTCTTCCAGACGCTGGCGTCCGATCACCTGGGCCACATGTTCATGAACGTGCACTTTTTCATCAGCGGCTACCTGTTCTACTGGGTGATCATCGGCGTCGACGCGGCGCCCCGGCAGTTCTCGCCCTTCTACAAGCTCATGGTGCTGCTCGGTTCGCTGCCGTTTCACGCCTTCTTCGGCATCATGCTCATGAACTCCCAGACCGTGCTGGCCGAAGGCTGGTACTCCGGGATCGGGCTGCCGTGGATCCCGGATCTGCTGCAGAGTCAGCAGGTCGGCGGCGGCGTGGCGTGGGCGGCGGGGGAGATCCCCCTGTTCATCGTGATGCTCGCCCTGGCCTGGCAGTGGTTCCAGACCGACATGCGTGAGGCGCGGCGCTCCGAGCGGCAGGCCGAGCGCGACGACGACGCCGAGCTCAAGGCCTACAACGACATGCTCCGCGAGATGTCCGAAACCGACCGGAGGTAGGGAACCTGCGTGCCCTCGCCGGGCGAGGATGATTCGCTCACACCCCCTTCATTCGTCTCCCCAGGCACCCCGCTCCCAGGATCGCGAGGCTGATCACGGCGAAAGGAATCGAGAATGGGCAACGAACTCAGTCGCAGCGCACGTAATCAGGCCGAGTTCACCAGCTCGCACTGGCGGGCAATGCGAGAATTTGTGCTCGTCGGCCTCACCGCCATCATCGCGGGCGGCCTTGTCGCCGCGGTCACCGGTCCCACCGGTTTCGACGAGGGCTCCTGGGTGGCGGCCTACCTGGTGCTCGTTGCGGGGGTCGCCCAGGTAGGGCTGGGCGTCGGACAGGCACTGCTTACTAACGGCACCCTGTCCGGCCGCCTGCGTGTTGTCCAGCTCCTGACCTATAACCTGGCCAACAGTGCGGTACTCGTTGGCACCCTGACCGGGTCCGTGGTCGCCGTGGCCGCTGGCGGTGTGCTGTTGCTGGTATCGCTCATGTTGTTCCTGGTCACCGTGCGCCACGCGCGCATACGTGCGTGGCATCTCGTGCTCTACCGGATTGTCATTGCCGCCCTGGCAGTGAGTGTGCCGGTGGGCGTGGTCTTGTCCGTTGTTCGTCACAGCTGAAGCCCGGTACAACCGGGGGGGACCCGCAAGCTGTGCCGTGTCGGCAGACCGCGCTGTCAGGGCTCTAGCGTCATAGGGCGCTGCTGCTTGACCCCGAGTTGACCACGACGCCCCGTTCTGCCAGCCATCCCGAGGGATCGACAGCCCGGGAACCGCCGTCGGCCCATACCTCGAAGTGCACATGTGGGCCGGTAGAAAAACCGCGATTGCCCATCAGGCCGATTTGCTGACCAGCGACGACAGTGTCACCCACCTGGACTGCATTGCTCTCATTGTGGCCGTAGACGGTCATGAAACCGTCCGGCGACATGATCCGAATCCAGATTCCGAAGCCGGAAGCCGGGCCTGAATCGATGACAATTCCGTCGGTCGCGGCGAACAGCGGCGTGCCGATGGCGTTGGCGACATCGAGACCTGAATGGGACGTTCCCCACCGGGGGCCGAAGGAGGACGTTGAGACTCCCACTGCCGGAAGGGCCACAGTGGGGCGCCGCGCCTGCTCCTCGGCAATCTCTCGCTCGTAGTTGAGCTCGGTGCCCCTCTGCAAACTGGAGATGAAACCCGCGGCTGCCGTGTCAGGCCCCGGCTCGCCTGCCACGTTCGCGTCATCGGAGGTGAGGGGGAGCGGAGCCGAGGGGGTCGCGGCCTGGGCATCTTTGGAGTGCGCGTCATCGGCGCTACCGGTCGGGTGCTCGTCGGTGGCGAGGAGGACGATCCGCTGATCATCGGTGGGGGCCGCCGCGGCAATAGAGGCACCCGCGGCTAGGGCCACGACCGCGGCGATACTGCGGTGGTTATTCGGTGAAACCCGGCGATGGGCTCCCCGGCGCCGCCGCGGGGAGCTGGTCGACTGAGAGGCGTGCTTCGGTCCTGCTCGCTTCTCCACTGCGCTACCGACTCCCGTCGTCGTCTAACCGTGATCGTTTCGTGACCTGACTCGGTTAAAGATAGTGGCTGACCGCGGGGGGTCGCAAGGCGGATGGGCGCCCGTGACGATGGTCACAGGGAGAACCGGCGAGGCGGGGTCTCTTGTCCCAGGGTCAGGCGCTGCTGGGTTTCCCAGGCGGGAGGACTTCTCCCCGATGGGGAGCCGCGCTGGGCGGAGGCCTTCTCTTGTGGGGGCCTGGGCCCCGCACTGGGGCTGGCTATTATCACGAATTTTCCGCAGAGGGTGACAGGGACGATATCGAGTTGTTATATTCGGTCGTGTTACCGACGACATCGGTCACCCGTATCGCATAGACGTCGCGGGATCACGTAACCACGAACGACGGAGACAGCCCCATGACCGACTCCACCCGGCCCGTAACCGTGGCTGAGCTCACCGAACGTTTGGGCGTGCGCACTGCGACTGTGGCCGGCGGTCGTCATCGGGTCGCCGGCGCCAACTCGACCGTGTCGCGGTTCGTTGGTAGCGCCGTTATCGGCACTGCCCTCTCGGGCGGCCTGGGCTTGGCTTTTGCCCCCGCCGCCGCCGCTCAACCCGCCGCGATCGAGCACGCTCAGGTCGTCGAGGCGATCCAGGCCGCGGCCGACCAGTTCGGCATCGGACCAGCCGAGATCCAGAGGATCGGCGACCAGTTCGGTGTCGCCCCAAATGAGGTCCGGCAGTACGCCGCCGGACTCGGGTTCGGCTCCCTCGACGAAGGCAGTCTCCCGCAGATCGGTGGTGCTGCGCATGCCCCTACATCAGGTGCGATCACCTCGGGGTTCGGTTCGCGGTGGGGCAGTTTCCATAACGGCACCGACTTCGGTGCGCCCATTGGAACGCCGCTCTACGCCGCTAAAAGCGGCGTTGTGGAAGCCGCTGGCCCCGCCGCAGGATATGGCATCTGGATCCGCATCCGAACCGATGACGGCGAACTGCTGGAGTATGGCCATAATGACCAGAACTATGTCAGCGTCGGACAGCAGGTCAGCGCCGGTCAAGTAATCGGAACCGTGGGCAACCGCGGAGACTCCACCGGTCCCCACCTGCACTTCCGCGTACAGAACGCCGCTGGCCAGTGGGTCGACCCGGTGTCGTGGCTCGCGGCACAAGGGGTACTCGTCTAGCTCCGCGTTCTTCGGGCGCGCGGACCGTCTCCCGCGAGGGAAGCGCATGCTGGTGCGTAATCAGCGAGCCGGCACGATTACTGTTTGGCAGGTGAAACGGTTCTCTCGCATGCTCACGCCGGGATGGTTGATCAGCCTGATATTCATCGGCCTGTTCGTCTACCTATGTTTGACGACTCTTGCCCCCTGGCAGTTGAACAAGCACGAGGACCTCAAGGCACGCAACGCCCAGCTCGTCGAGAGCAGCGCGGCAGGGCCGGTTCCGCTGGACGAGGTGATCCGGCGCGACGGATCACTTGGTACCTCCGAATGGCATCTGGTCACCGCGAGCGGAAGGTACCTGCCCGTGGAGGACGTCCTGTTGCGGATGCAATCCGTCGACGGCGAGCTCGTGTACCAGGTACTTAGTGCGTTCCGCACCGACAGCGGGGACACCTTGCTCGTCAACCGCGGATGGGTCCGAGTCGGCGACAACAACACGGTCCCAGACTTCCCGTCCGCTCCGACGGGCCAGGTCACCTTCACCGCCCGCCTCAGGATCCCGATGGATGCTCCCGCCGACCCCATCGTTCTGAACGAGTGGAACATGGTGCGCAACATCGATCCCCCGGCCATTGGGGGCCTCCTTGGCGTAGACCTGTCGCCCTATTATCTCCAGCTCGCCGGCGGGCAGCCCGGATCCCTGGAACCGATGCCACTGCCGTCCACCGAGTCGGGCCCGTACTTGTCGTACGGCCTGCAATGGATGGCCTTCGGGGTCCTCGCTCCCATCGGCCTGGGTTACTTCGTGTGGAGCGAGCTACGTCAGCGCCGTCGTCTGGACGACGAGGACAACGAGGCCGCCGAGGCGCGGCCGCGCGAGGGCGGGAACCGCGCCGCCGGTCCCGACCACGAGACCACCGTCTCGGAGGCCCCGTCGGGCCCTCCCGCGGCCACGGTCGACGGTCCGCCGGACGAGGTCGCGGACTCAGACCGGCTCGTGGCGGCGGCCATGCGTGATCGCTACGGCGACCGCTTCGCGTCCGAGTATCGACGCATCTCGCGTGGAGGCAACCGCGCCTGATCGTCTG
Source organism: Dietzia sp. NPDC055343 (assembly GCF_053645265.1). Lineage (NCBI taxonomy): Bacteria > Bacillati > Actinomycetota > Actinomycetes > Mycobacteriales > Dietziaceae > Dietzia > Dietzia sp. NPDC055343. Next base: position 16,418 of record NZ_JBSHMJ010000037.1, read on the forward strand.
CGACAGCAGTCGATAGCTGTACCTGTCTCAGAACTGAGGTCGGTAACGGGCGAGTCTGAAAGCCGGCGTGCGCTGCTCTGATATGGGAGCGACTCCGCAGTCGGCGGTGTGCAGTGCCGCCCCGAGTGAGCCGAGGACTGACTCGCCGAACGCGAACTGCTGCTCGGTGGGTGAGGGCGTCTCTAGACGAGGGTGGTCCAGTAGTCCCAGAAGCGGTGCGTGATGAGCAGCAGAACAAGTAGGTACCAGGCGGTGAGTATCGCGCCTCGGTATTCGGTGACTGCGGCGATGATGCGCGCCAGGCCCGCCGAACCGCTGTGGCGTAGTGGCTGAAGATTGCACAGGGTGCAGTACCAGAAGATCGGTATGGTCACCGCCCAGACGATCATGCAGTACGGGCACAGGGCACCGATGCTGTACAAGCTCTGGTAGATGAGCCAGTGGATGAACACCACCGCGAAGGTGACGCCTGCTTGAATGCTGGCCCATAGCCAGCGCTGAAAGGTTCCCCCGGCCAGGAGTGCGGCACCCAGGGCCGTCGTGGCGGCGAATCCGGCGATGCCGATGATCGGATTGGGGATGCCAAAGGCCTCGGCCTGCGCGGTGGTCATCACCGACCCGCAGGACAGGACGGGGTTGATGCTGCAGGACGGGATATAGCCCGGGTTCTCGATCAGCGCGATTTTCTCCACCAACAGCACGACCGCCGCGACCAGGCCGATGAGCCCACCAACGACCAGCAACAGCGCGAGCCTACGGTGGGGGCCCTGATCTAGACCGGCCTCGGTAGCGGAGGGTGCGACCGGGGTGGCAGCACTATCCGAGGGCAGCATTGATGCTGTTCTCTAGATCGGTGACGCTGGTCGGATTGAGGCGCTCCCCGTCCAGGAAGAAGGTCGGCGTGCCGCTGACCCCAAGGGCCTGACCGTCTTGTCGGCTCTGTTCGATGCGCTCGAGGGTGGCCGGGTCGTTGTATGCGCTCTCAAAGCGCTCCATATCTAAGCCCAACTCCTCGGCATAGCCGAAGAATGTGTCCCTTTGCGGGGTTTGTTGGTGGCCCCACTGCTCGGGTGTATCAAACAGCTTGCGGTACATGGCCTCGAACTGGCCCTGCTCGGCGGCGGCCTCGGCGGCCAGGGCCGCCGCCATAGAGTTGTCGTGCAGGGGCATGTGGCGCACCACGAACGTCACCCGGTCCCCGTACTGCTCGCGGAGGTCCTCGATCGTCGGATAGAGCGCGATGCAGGCTTCGCATTCGAAATCGAGGAACTCCACGAAGACGGCGTCACCGCCCGCAGAGAGCCGGGGGCTGTCCTCACGGACCAATACTCCGGTGCCTGGGCTGTCATCGGGAAGTGTCTGCTCGGAGCCGGAATCGCTCCCGGAAGCCAGTAAGGCCACCACCAGGACGACCAGAGCAGCCGCGATCAGCCCTAGCGAGAGTTTCAGATTCTTACTCAACAGAATGTCCGCTTTCCAACTCGTGCGTGCCCTGAGGTGATCACTGGATGATAATCGGGCCAGCCGTAGCGGTAGCGGTGAGGCGGGCGACCGGAGCGCGATCGCCCCACGAGACGCCGCCGAACCAGACCCGAATCGAGCGGGGCGGTGACCACCGCTCCCGGCGGTTGCGTACATCTATCTCTCCAATGCGCTCTCGCCGACGTAGCCGCCCTCGTGGCACCCCGGTGGGATCGCGAACACGGCGGAGCCGATCGGAACCGTCCAGGTGTTGAGCATGTCCTGCTCTGCCAGTCGCTGCTGGATCGGCACGAACTGGCGTACCGGGTCAGCCTGGTAGGACGCGAACAACAGCCCGGAGTTGCTGATCTGGCCGGAATCCGGGACATCGTCGTAGTTGTACGGTCGTCGCAGAATCGTCTCGGCCCGAACCCGTGGCCGGGCCCGGGCGATGTGTGATTCGGTGGGGATGACGGGCAACCCGGTGCGGTCGATCGCCTCAAAGTCAGCAGGGTCGTGTTCTGTGGTGCCGGTCAGCGGCGCGCCCGTGGCGAGTGTCCGTCCGATCGTGAGCTCACGGCTGCTCCGTTCGATCTCCTCCCAGGTGTCCATCGTCATCCGGATCCGACGCAGCACCAGAGAGGTGCCGCCCCGCATCCATCGCCGGTCGGCGCCATCGGAGTACAACAACTGGTCGTAGTCGACATCGGTCGGCGCGGGATTGGCGGTGCCGTCAATCTGCCCGAAGAGGTTGCGTTGTGTCTGCCCGGACGGGTCGGTGCCTACGGCACGACGGAAGCCTCGCTGCGCCCACCGCTGGATGACCGCGTCGCGAACACCCGAGGACAGGATCCGGGCCGAGTGCGCGACGGTGAGCGGGTCGTCGGCACAGATCTGCAACAGCAGATCGCCGCCGGACCACCGGTCCTCGAGCCGGTCGATCTGCGGGAAGTCCGGTAGCGGCTGCAACCACTCCGGGGTGCGGTCTCCAAGACCGACCTTGCCGAGCAGTTCCGGGCCGAAGCCGATGGTCACCGTTAACCGTGACGGTCCTTCAGCCAACTCGTGTTGCAGGTCGGCCAGACCGCCGCGCCCCTGCGTGAGCCGGGCCGCGTCCTGCGTCCAAGCTCGCAGTACGCCGATGAGGTCGGTGCGGCGAACGCCGTCTCGCAAATCGAATGCCACGTACGCCGCATGCGCCTGCGGCGCGGTAGTGATGCCGGACTGACGGTCACCATAGAAGGGCTCGGTGGCCGCGCCAACGGCCCGAGAGTTGGCTATCGCGTCGCGATCAGGGATCCGCGCGGCGGCGGGGCGTCCACCAACTCCCCACCCCGCAGCTCCTCCGGCGACGGCGGCCCCACCGGTGAGAGCCGCGCCGCCGACTAGGAAGGATCTGCGATTCAACGCCGAGCGGTGATTACTGTCGCCCATGCCCCGTCACTCCCCGCCCTGGTACTGCTCATTGCCCCCTTCGAACGACCGTGCCGACGCGACGATCTCGCTGCTCTCGCCGTTCTCCAAAGTGAGTGTCACGGCGATTTCCTGACCTGTGCGGATCGAGTCGTGCACGCCCATCAGCATGATGTGGTTCCCGCCCGGCTCGAACACAAGCTCTCCGCCTGCCGGGATGACAAAGCCGCCCTCTCGCTCCCGCATCATCGAGCCACCCGCCGTCCCCGAGACGGTCTCGTGTAACTCGGCCTCACCGGAGACCGCGGAGGCCACCCCGATCATGCGGACATCCTCATCGGATTGATTCCGCACAACCCCAAACACCGGTGCCATCGCGCCGCCGCCACCGTGCGCATTCGGGACAGCAGAACTGGGGTCACCAGTGGTCTCACCGTGGTCGCTGCCCCCATTGACGTCAGTGGCCTTGACCCACGCATCCTCCACCACAATGGGCGCCGCGCCGGCGGTCGTCTCGGTCTCGGTATCGGTGTTCCCTGAAGTGCACCCGACCAGTCCCAGGGCGACCGCGGCGATCACCGCAACGAAGGGGGTCCTACGCATAGCTCACTCGCATCCGTGTAGCTCCACGCACTTGTACCGAGACAACCCCTGATCTCCAAACGGAGCAACGCGCCAGCGTGGAAAATTTACGGCGCGGTTCGGGCTGCAACGGCTAGCCAAGAGTCTATGATGTAGCGCTTCGGTCCGGGCCGCCGGGCCGCCGGGCCGCCGGGCCGCCGGGCCGCCGGGCCGCCGGGCCGCCGGGCCGAGGGAGTCAGGGGCGGTCATGCCAGTACGCCGGACAATCCGTCGGTGGCGTCGAGGTAGCCGACATCACGCAAGGCCGCCTCGAGAATCCGGACATATGGAAGACGCAGTTCAGCAGCCATGCCGTCGAGCGTGCTCCGGGCTGGCAGGCCGCGCAGGCCGTGGGTGCGCCACAGGTGCAGATTCTGGCGGGTGACTCCGATTCGGCGGGCCAGCTCGGACTCGCCGACGCCGTAGGCGTGCTTGTGCGCGTCGATGAGCTCGACCAGGCGAGGGGTCTCCATGGCCGTAAGTGTTCGCCTGCGCCATGGGTCTCGTCAAGTGACAGCTAACGATTACGGCAAGTGCTACTTTACATAACGACAATTATCGGCGTTAACATAATGGCTGGTCGGGCCCTGTTTTGGGGCTACGGTGTGTTCCAGCGTTGTTTACGAGTGGTCTTGGTCGTTCTCGGTGATTTGGGCCAGGGCTGCGGTGAGGTCGTCTTCGCTGGGTAGTGCCTCTTGCTCTGCGGCGGGTAGGGCCTCATAGCTGAAGGTCGAGACGGCCAGGGGTGCGCCGGCTTGGTTCAGTGCGTAGCGGACGACACGATCATTGCGGCTGCCGCAGACCAGGATCCCGACAGTCGGGGCATGCGAGGCGCGGCGCAGGCGATCCTCGACCAGGGCGACGTAGAACTGCAGCTGCCCGGCGTGTTCTGGCTTGAACTTGCCGGTCTTGAGCTCAATGACGACGTACCGCAATTGCTCGACGTGGAAGAACAGCAGGTCAGCGTAGAAGTCCTCGCCCCCGACGTCGAAATGGACTTGCCTTCCCACGAAAGCGAATCCCGGGCCGAGCTCTCGCAGCGTATCGACGATCCGGTCGGTCAGGGACTCCTCGAGCTCGCGTTCGGCGACCTCGCCGGACAGGTCCAGAAAATCAAGGATCAGCGGGTCCTTGGCGATCTGCTGGGCAAGCTCGGAATCTTGCGCAACAAGCTGTTGCGCAAAATTCGACGGAGCCGCCCCGCGGCGTTCGAGGGCGCTGCTGGCGATCATGTTGGCCAGCACGTTGCGCGACCAGCCGTGCTCGACGGCCGCGGCTGCGTACTTGTCTCGATCGTCCTGAGCGCTGAGCTTGTCCAGCAGGACAGTCACGTGCCCCCAGGGCAAGTACGCAACAGGCTGTTGCGCGATTGGTCCGGCAGTCCAGGCGCCGGCGAAGGTCGCCATGTACTGCAGGTTTCGGGCAGAAAAGCCCTTCATTTGGGGAAACTCGGCCCGAAGATCCTCGGCGAGCCTGCGAATCACACCGCTACCCCACCCCTGCCGGGCGCTCTCCTCGCGCACAGCCTGTCCGATGGACCAGTACAGCTCGATCAGCTGGGTGTTGACCCTTCGCTGCGCGGTGACCTGTGCTCGTCGGACCCTGTCCTTGAGATCCTCGACGAGGCGCCCATAGTTGGATGGCAGGTCCAGGTCCCGGGAGGTCACCCGTCCATCCTGACAGGTTTACCCCGGCACGCTGGATAGCAACCGGCTGCAGATGTGCCAGGCCCGTCAATGGCGACTCGCCGGGGCCGGGCCCTCAAAGTTTAATCCCTGCCGGCGGGAAGAGCCTTCACCGCCTGGCTCAGGGCCAAGCCGAGACCAGCTCCGATGAGGCCGGCGCCGATGGCGCCTCCGGCGACCATGGGCAGGACCGCCGACGACGCCAGGACGGCGACTCCGGACAGTCCCAGGCCTGTCACGCCGGAGGCGATGCCGACGAACGTCCCCGGACGGCCAATGTGATGTCCGCGACCGGCGGGCACGGCGACCATCACGGTCACCGCGATCGCGCAGTACGCGCACACGCTCAGAGTGAGCGCGAGCATTGTTGCATCCACAATCTTCTCCGTTCAGTCGTTGGTACGTGGAATTGTCCACCCGGCTCATGTCGCCGCCGGTGTGCTCGCCGCCGGACGCCGGACGCCGGGCGCCTTAGCAGCGGTCAGCGCTCGATCCTCGACATGGGCGCGGGCGTCACCTAGAATGGGTAACGTCGGAAACAAAACACGTTACCGATTACCGGTTACCGGACGCTGAATCTGGAAGGGCTGCCATGTCGACGTCGGAGAAGATCGCTCACGCCTATGGCGTCCTCCTCGCGCGCGGCGACAAGGTCACCGTGCGGGCGGTGCAGAAGCAGGCGGGGGTGCGGATCGGCGAGGTGGCGGCGTGGATGCGCGAGCACGCCGCGGGTGCAGCCGGCGAGGTGCCGGAGGCCCCGGACTTGTCGGAGCCGATGTCGGCGATGGTGGCCTCGGTGTGGGCGGCGGCGTGGAAGCGCGCCGCCGAGCAGGCAGACGAGGCCACTGCGGTGGCGCTCGATGCCGCGCGCGCCGGCGAGGCCGATGCCCTCGCTGCGGCGGAGTCCGCCACGGCGCAACGAGCAGACGCCGACGCGGCCAGGGAGGAGGCGGTCCGGGACGCCGAGCAGCTGCGCACCGAGCTGGCCCAGGTCCGCCAGCAACTCGAGACGATGCAGCGTGAGGCGGAGCAGGCGCGCGTCCAGGCCGAGGAGGCCGACCGTGCCCGGGTGCGGGCCGAGGCCACTTCGGACACCTTGCGTGAACTGTTGGACGCGTTTCGTTCTTCCGCACAGTCCGCCGAGGATAAGTAGCGATCCGCACCGTGATGGTCTTGTCGTGTCGGACCGGGCGAGCACACTGACCGAACAGGACTGCCAATGAACAAGCGGCTCGGAGCTCCGCCGGTTGAGTTCGGGTCGTAACAGCCGGAACGCCAACACGGGGGGCGTCATGTGGGACGTGCAGACCGCGGTACAGGCCGTGGCGGTGGTCGCGGTGGCATCGCTTCTGGTGCCGCCGCTGGCGCGCGGCATCGGAGGCATCTGCGCCGTGATCGGCTTCTGTGGGGTGGTGCAGTCGAGCTCCTGGGCGCCGACGGTGATGGCGTTGGGGATGGTGGCGTGATTTGTCGGGCACTGGTCGTTCGCGGTCCGCAATGACGTGCATTACCGGTCGCGTCTGGCGCTGGTGGTGATCGATAGGACGCCGTTGCGGTGGGCGATTCCGCGCTACTGGCAGCTGCGCCGCCAAAGACGCATCGCGGAAGCCCGCTGACACTTCCCACCCCGACCGATATAGCTATGGCCCCACCTCTTTGGTGGGGCCATTGCTGTAGGTGTTTGGAGACGATTCTAGAACAGTGGGGGCTCGTCTAGTGGTGCGGTGTTGCCGCAAGCTTGGGCGTAGGCCTTGGGGTTCCAGCCGCCGGCGACCGCGTCGCGGACGGCGAGGGAGCGGACGTGCCGGTCGTGGCGTTCGGTGGTGTTGCGGATGATGCCGGTGCGTCCGCAGGCGACCGCGTAGAGCAGGTTCGCTGATTGGGTTGAGGCGATGAGATGGTCCGGGTCTACGCGCACGCACAGGGGTTCGTTGCAGCGGTGCTCACCGATCGCCTCGGCGGTCAGTTGGCCGGCGACTAGGAGCGCGAAGCGGTGCGCGTACTCGGTTCTGCTGACGCCGCCTTGTCGCCAGGTGATCCGTCCGTACCCGTCGGAGATGGCGCCGGTCCAGATGTGGCATCCATTGCCCGGGGCGCGCACGACACGGGAGTAAAACGCGGCAATCGCCGCCTCGGTCGGAGGCAGTGATGAGTCGTACGGCCTGGACCGCCTCGCGGCAGGCCGGGGTCGGGGACGGGCGTCCATTCCCGGCAGCGGGATGTCCTCGAACCATCCGCCGGAGACGGGCTCAGTGCTGTTGGTCACCGTTGGTGTCCGCCGAGGTCTGATCCGCCGCTGGCGTGTCACCGCCGTCGGCATCGTTGACCGTGTCGTCGGTGACCGGGGTGTTGTCCTTGGCGGCGCGGATCGCCGCCCCGACCTCGCGGGCGGACAGTCCGGTCATCTCCGCCAGATCGGCCTGCGCCACACCCAGGTCCCGAAGCTCGACCAGCGCCTGGCCGAGGGCGATCTGCGCGTCATCGCGGGCGTCGATCGCCGAGAACACCGCGACCAGCTTGGCCTCGCGCTTGCGTGCCCGCTCCAGCTCGTCGGCCATCGCCTGACGAGCCCTCGCGCGTGCGGTTTGTGAACGTGAATCAGTCTTGGTAGCCGCCATGTGATCGACCCTATTGCCCCACCCATCGTGCCGCAATGCCCAACCACCATGCCGCCGTCATCGTCGCGCCGTCCTGGTCCCTGATCGCCGCACCAGATCTAGCACTGGCCGTGCTAGATCTTCCTCGCTGTCGCTCGTCACAAACTGCCACACACAGTATGCACTTCTAGTGAACGACGGGAAACACCTGGTCAGCGCCTCGCGGCTCTGCGGGGCGTAGACGCCCCGCCACCGCCCGCATACGCTGGAGGCTGTGATGAGTCTGCGAGCGGTTCACGCAGGGACTGGATACCAGTACCTGCTGCGCTCGGTGGCGACCCATGACGCCGACCCCGAAGGCAAGTCACTGTCGGACTACTACGCCGCCAAAGGCACCCCACCGGGGGTCTGGATCGGCTCCGGACTGACCGGATTGAACTCCGAGACCGCGACCGTCGGGGCCATCGTGACCGAGGAACAGATGGCCGCCCTGTACGGCGAGGGACTGCACCCGGACACCGACCAGAAGATGGCCGACGGTTCCTCGTTAGCCGCGTGCAAGTTGGGCCGGAGTTTCCCGATCTACACCGGCGGCGTCGAGGTCCTTCAGGCTATCGCCACCGCCGAGAAAACCTTCCTCGCCACAGAGGGACGGCGCCCCACCGTCGAGGAACGAGGCCAGATCGCCGAAAGTACGGCCCGCCCGTTCTACGCCAAGGTGTTCGGCTACGAGCACGCCTCCGGGGAAGACGTCATCGCCTGGGTCAACCGGGAACGCGACCGCGTCAAACAAGCCGTCGCCGGATTCGATTTCACGTTCTCTCCAGTGAAAAGTGTCAGCGTCTGGTGGGCACTGGCCGACGAGAACACCGCCTCCCACATCGCCGCGCTGCATCACGAAGCCGTCGCCGAAGCCTTGGCGTGGGCCGAGGACAACGCCATCTACACCCGGGTCGGGACCGGAGGCATCAAACAGGTCAAAACCGGCGGGATCATCGCCTCCGAGTTCACCCACTTCGACACCCGAGGCGGCGACCCGGACCTGCACTCGCACGTGCTGATCGCCAACAAGGTCCAGGCCCCTGACGGGCGCTGGCTCTCCCTGGACGGGCGGGCCATCTTCCAGATGCATCAGGCGATCTCGTCGCGCTACGACGCGATCCTGCACGACAAACTCACCCGGGGAATGGGCGTGGAATTCCAGGCCCACTACCCGCACCCGGACAAGGCACCGATCTGGGAAATCGCCGGCATCGACCGCAAGCTGATCGACGCTTTCTCCTCACGACGGGCGATGGCCCGCCCGGTCTACAACCAGCTCGTTGCCGACTACGTCGAAAGGCACGGCCGCCAACCCGGACAGCGCGCCTCGTATGCCCTGTGGCAGAAAGCCATCCTGGATACCCGCGACGCCAAAAAGCCGGCCCTGTCGCTGGACGAGCACCGCGCCGGCTGGCGCGAGGTGGCCGCACAGATCGTCGATGAGCACGCCCTGGACACTCTCACCGACCGGGTCACCCGGCATGGCAAGGCCGGAGTCGAGCGGGACATCTTCAACGCCGACACTCATGCCCGTGTCGTGGCCCAGCGGGCGGTGGAGGCGGTGACGGCCAGGCGCGCGCAGTTCCGCCGCTCGCACGTTCAGACCGCGGTGTCGACCGCACTCAAGGGCTACGTGTTCACCGGCGAGCAGGCCCTGGAACAGGCGCACCAGGCGGTGATGGACACCGCCATGGATGAGTTGGTCATCCCTTTGACCCCACCAGAAATCCTCGACCTGCCGGGTGCCCTGACCCGTCCGGACGGGGCCGGGGTGGACCGGCACGCCAACACCGAAAAGTTCACCACCCACGCCGTCCTGGACGCCGAGCAGCTCGCCCTGGATGCTGCGCGTACCCCGGTCGCGGTCACCGCCCCGGCAGCGGTCCTCGAGCATGTCCTGGCCGAACACGAGACAAGCGAAGGGTGGAGCCTGAATGCCGGTCAGCGGGCGCTGGCCGGGCACCTGGTCGGGGCGGGAACCCTGCTCGCTGCCGGCGTCGGACCGGCCGGCACCGGCAAGACCGCCTCTATGAAGATCGTCGCCGACACCTGGCACGCAACCGGACGCACCGTGATCGGACTGGCACCGTCCGCCGCTGCTGCGGCCATCCTGTCCGAGGACATCGGCGCCGACTGCCACACCATCGACTCACTGACGTTCACGTGGCTGGGCCGCAACCCCAACCAGCCCGGTCGCACCCTCGCAGCCCTGCCGGTGACCATCGGCCCCGGCGACATGCTGCTGGTGGATGAAGCCGGCATGGCCAGCACCGAGAACCTGGCCGCCTTGACCGAGATCGCCGCCGAATCCGGGGCAGTCCTGCGTCTGGTCGGCGACCCCAAACAGCTTTCGGCCGTGGAGACCGGAGGCCTGCTGGCCGACCTGACCCGCACCCCGGGAACCCCCGAACTGCGCGAGGTCATGCGCATGGGCGCAGACACCGACCAAGCCGAAGCCACCTTGGGCCTTCGTGACGGTGACACCGACGCCCTTGGCCTCTACACCGACCGTGGATGGCTCACCGGTGGGCACCGGGAGCAGATGCTCACCGACGCCGCACACGCCTTCCTGGCAGACACTGCTGCTGGCCGTCGCTGTCTGGTGATCGCCTCCACCAACACCGACGTCGACACCCTCAACGACCTCATCCGCGCCGACCGCATCAGCACCGGGCTGGTCGACGACACCCACACCACCCGCGTGTCCCGGGGCGATGCCGTCGGTGTCGGGGACACCGTCATCGCCCGCACCAACGCCACCTTTCACACCGACAACGACCGCACCCCCCTGGGCCGGGTCATCAACGGCCAACTGTTCACCGTCACCGGCATCACCGACGACGGCGCCCTGGCCGTGCGGGACCAGAACACCGGCGCCGACATGCTCATCCCCGCCAGCTACGCCCACACCAACATCCACCTCGGATACGCCAGCACCATCCACCGCGCCCAAGGCGCCACCGTCGACACCACCCACGCCGTCATCGACAACACCGTCGACCGCGCCGGCCTATACGTGGCCATGACCCGCGGCAAAAAAGAAAACCGCGCCTACACGGTGTGCGAGCACTCCCTCGACCTGGGCGCCGAAGACGCCCACATGCACTCGGCCGGCGACCAGAACGCCCCCACACCCACACAGGTCCTGACCACTGTGCTTGGCCGCGACACCCGCAACACCTCAGCCATTGACACCCTCCGGCAGGAATACACCACCGCCACCGCACCCGAACGCCTCGAACAGCTCTACCGCCACGGCGCCGACCTGGCCGCCCAAACCTTCACCGCGAACACCCTGCCCGACTACCTCGACGCACTCCCCCGCACCCACACCCACCACCTCGAGGCCGACCCCGCAGCCCTGGCCGACCTCGAACACGCCTGGACCGAAGCAGCCCAAGCAGGACTAGACCCCCGCGAAATGTGGCTCGAGGCCACCGACAACCTCGACACCGCGAAATCCGCAGGCGCCGTCATCGCCCACCGGATACGTCACGTGAGCAGAGAACACGGCGGACCCGACGCCCTGCCCACTCCCCCACCAGAAACCACCACAAGCGATACCGAACTCGCCACCTGGCTCACCACCACCCGCGAAAAGCTCACCACCACCCCGGACGGCACCAGCACGCCCGACGCCGACGACTTCGTCGCCTCCTACCTCGAACACCGCGCCGCAGAACACGAGCATGGACCCGACGTCGAGCCCCTGGGTGCCTCTTCGGATTGGGGGCAGGCGACAGGACCGGACACCTCCCCCGACCTGTGGTGACGCCTGGTCTCACAGGGACAGCCACCCATGGTGGTGTCAGGCAGCGGTGGCAGCCCACTGATGGGGTGCGAGCAGCATGTCGGGGGTCGGCAGCGCGGCCCGAGTCGCGGCAACAAGTTCCCACCAACTACCGGGATCGTGCTCCCGGTGCCGCTCCTGCGCGGCCATCGCCGCGCCCCATGTTGTTGCCTGTACCGGGGGGCCGGTACTGGTGGCGCCGTAGGCCAATGCGATATCGACCGGGTGGACGTTCTCGGCCTCATCCGGGGTGGGAAACATGCCCCACTCGGCCAGCGCATCGGAGCGCTTTGGCTGATAGCGGGTGGTGAACCACCACACGAACACCGCCGACTGCAGCCTGTACAGACGCACCCGATCAGCGTGTGCTCCCGTCACTCCTGCCAGGGCCGCAGCCCGAGCCAATCGGGAACGGCCCTGATAGGCGCGCCCACTGGAGGTGGCCAAGCCGTAGGACTGGAGCGCAGCAATCTTGTTGCGAACCGTTGCCGCACACACCCCCAGCCGAGCCGCTACCTGCTTGACCGACAACCGTTCGCTGCTCAGCAACTCCCATACCCGCAACCCGAGTACTCCCAGCGAGCGAGCGTGCCAGATATCAGCGCGAGCACGCTCCAACTCCCCCTGCAGCCTCTGCTCTAGCTCGGCGGAAAATACTGCACCACTTCTTTGTTTCCCGCCCCCGGCTCTTCCGACCCGCCAGACCGCCGCCCAGGGGCCTGCTGATCTCTGGACCCGTGCAATCCAGCCCTGCTGGATCAACACCTTCAGACGGTTGGTCACGACGTCTCGCGTCAGGCCGACGGCGATGGCCCAGTCGCGCTCGGACAGCTGCACGTTGTCTGCGGCTGCTGCCAGGGTCCTGGCCGCCAAGCCCAGGAGAAGCAGCCGATCCTGGGCCCCGGTCTTACCGGCCCATCTGTCGGGCTGGGCGTTCATCCGGGGCAACAGCTCAGCGACGATCGCTTCGGCTGCCCGGCGGGCCGGTGATGGCGCGGTGGTGCTGCGGGGGGTAAAGCTGGCTGCGGTGACCGCTCTGGCCCACTGGCGGGTCAACTCGGCGTGCGGGTCGATCCTCGGGGCGCGCTCTCCCCCTTGTGTCCGGTGCGTTCGGATCGTTTCCAGGCCCGGCCAGCGATCGGCGAACGCGGCTTGGTGCACGTCGTCAAAGCGCATCCGGGCGTGGGCGCAGGCCAACAAGACCGACCACCCAATCGCAGAAGCATCCGACTGGGCCGTGACCCGGGAGTGTGCCAACGTCCGGATGTGCGCTGAAACCGGTCGCCTGGGCCCGGCAAGATACGGGTGGCCCTGGACATCCGTGTGGACCGGAATCGGCGCAGCACCTAGTCCCGTTGGAGTGGTCGTGGTTGCAGCGGTGTGTAGGGGAAGTGTCAGCTGCGTGAGCACTGAGCGCAGGGCACGCAGTGATACCGGGCGGATATGCGGATCTGTCAGAGGCACTGATGCCCCGCCGGCGCGGTGGGGTGATCCCGGTGCTCGGACGCAGCCTGTGCGGGGATTAGACAGTGGGCCCCGATCCAGTGAGGGCCACGCCGCAGCGAAGGCGTCGATGATCGGTGCCAGACGCTGGGGGGACACGGCCGTACTCAGCCGGATCCACACGTGGTATCCCCCACCGGGTCCGGACGAGCAGACTAGGTGCTCGATGTTTGCTGCGGTTAGAGCGGTCGTACAGCTGGCCAGATCAGCGGTTGCTGTCGACCCAGCGTGGTGGGCGTCAAAATCCAGGGCAAGCAGACGGAATCTGCCCGATTCGTCAGCCAAGTGCAGCGCAAAAGGCACACTCGACGCAGGATTGCCCTCGGTGAGGCGCCGAGTTGCGGCAAACGAGTGCGTCTGTCCCGAGTCAACACGCACATACGGGCGCGGACTCCAAACACATGTAAGTGACTCCCACCACCAGGTGGAATCTCGAGACTTGACGATGTCGTGGTCAGGGTAAGACACACCTAGCAGATCGACTGGACCAATCGATGGGTATGACTTACCCTGAGAGGTGCCTGGAAGCACAGCTCTCCTAAATGGTGGGCAACCCCGAGTTTGAGCGGTAACTCGAACTCTTGACTTTCGATCCCGGTCCACCGGCCAGTGGGCCGGGATCAGTCATTTCAGGGCTGCGGGATGTTCAACTATGGTCAGGCATTCCCTGACCGCCGGTTCACGCTGAAATTGCCTCCTCATCGACAGGTGGAAGTACAGCCTCGGGTAGACCGAGGTCGATTGCGGCGAGGTCGGCCAAGTACTGAGACATAGAGACGCCCCTAGACCTGGCTTCCACTCGAAGTGCTTCGTATACCTCGGGAGCCATACGGACTGGTACCCGCACGCGCTCACCGAATGACGGTCGCCCAGGGCCCCGCTGCTTCGTCGCCATGGGAGGAAAACTTCCACACTTGGCGCCACAAATCCCATCGACACGCCTAAGTGAGGTGGAGTTTCTGGCGCCGACTATGCCGTCTTGGGCCCCCAGCTCAACCATGCCGGAAACGGTAAACACCACGAACGGTAGATACCGCTATACCAGCATGCGTGTGGCGGTAGAGACGGATAACAGGTTTCACGGTTTCAGGTACAGACCGGAGTACCACTAGTGGTGTTACGGTAGAAAGGGGTTTACGGTGTGTCCAACGCGCCCATGCGCTCGACGGTTGGTATCAAGGTGTAGACCTGAATCCATATCGAGGTATGACGGTATTTAATGATCGAGGTGTGTAGGGATTTGAAGATTGCGGTAGTGAACACGAAGGGCGGCGTCGGTAAGACGACTACCGCCATCTACTTGGCGGCGGTCGCGAGCGAGCAGGGGGAGTCAACCGAGTTGCTAGACGCAGATCCTCAGGGATCGGCAACTAGCTGGGCTGAGATCGCGGCCGAAGGAGGTGCGCCACTGCCGTTCCAGGTCTTGCCCGCGAACAAGATAACGCTCTCGCGAGCATCGAGCAGCGATCTCACGGTGATCGACACGCCTCCCGGCGCAGCCGACATCATTCAGGCAGCTATCGATGCGGCTGATGTTGTCGTGGTTCCGACTGCGCCGTCCGGGTTGGACCTTCAGCGCGTTTGGCCAACGCTGGAGGCTGCTGCACATAAGCCGGCTGGTGTTCTGCTCACAAGCGTTGAGCTGGGCACCAAGCTGCTCGAGCTCACAAAAGAGACACTTGAATCGGAGGGAGTTTTCGTGTTCGAGAACGTGATTGGCAAACGCCAGGCTATACGTCAGTCATTTGGCACACGTCCCACGAGGTTCCTTGGCTATCGAGATCTGTTGGAAGAGATTGTTGAGGTGACCAGGTGAGTGGCAAGTCAGAGCCGGTGAGCCGCAGTCTGCGCCCACGGGCGGCAGCCCCAATCCGGCCGGTCTCGGAGACGTTCTCGGCTTCTGACGTTGCAAAGAAACCCAGTCCTCGGCGGACGAAAACGTCGCTAGCTCTTGACGTAGAGCTGTACAGGAGGGCGAAAATTGCGGCCATTCAACAAGGGGAGACTGTGTCTGAGTTTATTGAGGCGGCAATCCGCAGCGCGCTGCCAGACTGACGCCACAGAACGGTACATACCTCTATCGGTCTATACCGTTTGAGGTATGGGCCATTTGCGGGGGTGGCTGTCGAAGTGATTGAGCCTTCGAGTATCGCGAGAGCTTCAATGAAGCCGCCGGTTGGCCTTGTCAGCGTTGGGAGCGTCTGGGTGGCAATCCGAGGAGTGAGGACTGATGCGCGTTGGGTGACAGGTGGGGTGTCAGTCCGTGGTGGACCGCCCTGGCGCTGTCCTCGCAGGGCCGAGCCACTGGCGCCACATCGTCGTCGAACTCTCGGCGAGTAGCGTCCCACGCGCAGCGACATCCTTCCAAGCCGCTCCGCGGGCAAACCAGACCAGATGACATTAATCCGTGCAGCAGTCCCGAATCTCGACAGTTGACGACGCGAGGTTCGCGGCCCAGCTTGTTTCGTCGTAACTTACTCGAGGGGTTGAGGGGCGTTAGTGGGGAACTTCTGGACATGAATATGGTGTTCGGCGTCCCAGGCGAGAAGTCCACTCTCGTGCATGATCTCGAGCGAGCCGACGAGGGTCGCGGCGGTTTCACCGGACTCGGATAAGTAATCGGCCGGGGCAAACGAGTTGATCCGACCCTCTTCGTTTTGCCATAGAACAGGCTCGGTCAGAATGTAGTCCAGCGCCTCGTCGAAAGACATTTCGGGCAACGCCTCTGTCAGTATCTGGGCGGCGGAGGGATACTCCCAGATCGGCACGGTCAGTCTTACTGGTGATGACTTTCTGCTGAGGGGCGCGGCCTTCTTTGTCCGTTGGTCCCGCCGCTTCTTCTTTGCGGCAACCCTCTGTCCACGTGCACTCCGCTTCCTGCCCATCTGAACCTCTCCTAGGAGTGTCTAACCTGAGTTGGACCTCTTGATGGGGTTTCGGGGCCAGCGGCATTCATCGCTGCTGGTCAGCGGACTTCGGGTAAGGGATTCGGGGCACTAGCCGG
>NZ_JBSHMJ010000038.1:0-32221 GCF_053645265.1 Dietzia sp. NPDC055343
CAACATCCGCCCCCGCGCCCTCCACGGCTTCCTCAGCCCCCATGTCAAGATGAACGAACTCATCAACGGTGTTGCGCTGACTCCCTGAGACCGCCTCGACCGATGTGTGCGAAACACTCTTCTCGACGGGCCGTGGGGCGGCGGGCCGCGACGGGCCAGGCGGCGGCGGGTCGCGGCGGGCCAGCGCCGCCAGCGCGGGGCTGGCGGGGCTGCGCGTCAGCCCAGCGTCAGCTTGTCGCCGGACACCGCGACCGGAATGGCGTCCAGCGGCCGCGGCGCGGGCGCGAGGGTGTTGCGGCCGTCGGTGGCGTCGTACTCGGCGCCGTGCAGGGGGCACCGCAGCGTCATGCCCTCGACGACCTGCACGTTTCCACCCTGGTGGGTGCAGCGCGAGGAGTAGGCCACGAACTCGCCCTCGGCGGGCTGCGCGACGATCACGTTCTCGTCGCCGGCCTTGAACTGCTTGGCTGTGCCGACAGGGATCTCGGCGGCGTCGATGGTCGTGGAGGGGACGGTCGTGGTCTGCTGCACCGTCGAGGCCGGTTCGGGCGTGGGGGTCATGCCACACGCGGAGGCGATGCCCGGCAGGAGCACGATCCCGGGAAGTGCCATGAGGACCGTGCGGCGCTGGGTGCACGGCCCGACCTTGGTGACGGACGTAGCGGCGGGGGAATCGGTCATGAGGCCATGGTATCCGTCCCCGCGTGGTAGAGAACTCCGGCGACGGCCCTAGGCTGCCCCCATGACGGTCCGCAGACTCGCCCCGCATTCCACCACCATCTTCGCCGAGGTGTCGCAGCTCGCCACCAGGCACGATGCGATCAACCTCGGTCAGGGCTTTCCCGACACCGACGGCCCCGCGTCGATGATCGAGGCGGCGGCGCGGGCGATGCGCCAGGGCCACAACCAGTACCCGCCCGGGGCGGGCGTGACGGAGCTGCGCCAGGCGATCGCCGAGCTGGAGCGCTCCCGTACCGGGCTGGTGCGCGACCCCGACACCGAGGTACTGGTGACGGTCGGCGCGACCGAGGCGATCGCCGGCGCGGTGGTGGGCCTGGTGGAGTCCGACGACGAGGTGGTCGTGATCGAGCCGTACTACGACTCCTACGCGGCGACCATCGCGATGGCCGGCGCCACCCGTCGCCCGGCCCGGATGGTCCTGAAGGACGGCCGCTTTCGGCTGGACGTGGACTCGCTGCGGGCCGCGTTCTCCCCGCGGACGCGGGCCGTACTGGTGAACACGCCGCACAATCCCACCGGGGCCGTCCTGCCGCGCGAGGATCTGGAGCAGATCGCCGCCCTGTGCCACGAGTTCGACGCGATCGCGATCTCGGACGAGGTGTACGAGCACCTCACCTTCGACGGTATCGAGCACGTGTCCATCTCGACGCTGCCGGGGATGGCCGAGCGGACGCTGCGCATCTCCAGCGCGGGCAAGATGCTCAACTGCACCGGCTGGAAGGTCGGTTGGGTCACCGGGCCCGCGGACCTGGTGGCGGGGGTGCGCGCCGCGAAGCAGTACATGAGTTTCACCGGCGCCACGCCGCTGCAGCTGGGGGTCGCCCACGCACTCCGGCACGAGCAGCAGTGGATCGACTCGCTGCGTGACGGCATGCAGGAACGACGCGATCAGCTCGTGGACGTCCTCTCGGGCGTCGGGTTCGATCTCGTCGTCGGGCAGGGCACCTACTTCCTGACCGCCGATCCCCGCCCGCTCGGGGTGACCGACGCGGCGGCCTGGTGCCTCGAACTACCGGGGCGGATCGGGGTGGCGGCGGTGCCGTTCGCGCCGTTCACCGACCGCTTCGCCAGCGAGTGGTCGCACCTGGTGCGGTTCGCGTTCTGCAAGCGGCCCGAGGTGCTCGACGAGGCCGGCCGCCGGCTGCAGGCGCTCAAGCGCTGACGCGGCCGGCTCGCGCGGGGAACCGGTCACCGGTATCCCCCTCTGACCTGGGGTGCCCTGCCCGGCCCGAGCAGGGCACCGCAGGTCAGCGCGGTGCAGCGGTCGCGCGCCGCCTCAGCGACCGTGGGTGAGGACGATCTTGCCGACGGCGCCGCGGCCGTCCATGAGCTCGAGCGCGTCGGTGGCCTTCTCCAGCGGGAATTCCATTCCGACGAGTGGGTCGAGCTTGCCAGCGGCCAGCAGCGGCTGCACCTCGGCCCACTGCTTCTGCAGGTAGCCGGGGTTACTCATCCAGTACTCGCCCCAACCCACGCCCACGGCGCTCTTGTTGCCGAGCAGCAGGCGGTTGACCTTGACGGTGGGGATGTCGCCGCCGGTGAACCCGATGACGAGGATCCGGCCCTCCTGCCCGAGGGCGCGGATCGAGTCGGTGAACCTGTCACCGCCCACGGGGTCGACGACGACGTCGACGCCCTTCCCGCCGGTGAGCTCCTTCACCGCGTCCTTGAAGCCCTCGGGCGCAATGGCCTCCGACGCGCCGGCCTGCAGCGCCAGGTCCCGCTTCTCCTCGGTGGAGGCCACGGCGATCACGCGCGCACCCATCGCGGTGGCGAACTGGGTGGCGGCGATCCCGATCCCGCCACCAGCCCCGTGCACGAGCACCGTCTCCCCGGCCTGCAGTCGGCCGCGGTGGGCGAGCGCGAAATGCACGGTCAGCACGTTCATCGGCACCGACGCGCCCTGCGTGAAGCTGAGGCTGGCGGGCAGCGGGAACACCTGCGACGGGTCGGTGGCGACCACCTCGGCGAAGCCGCCGAGTCCGGGGAAGGCGCACACGCGGTCGCCGGCGGACAGGCCCGAGCCCTCCGGCGCCGAACGGACCACGCCCGCGATCTCCGAGCCCGGCACGAACGGCAGCGGCGGCGACATCTGGTACTTGCCGCGGGTCTGCAGGACCTCCGGGAAGGTCACGCCCGAGGCGTGGACGTCGATGACGACCTGCCCCTCCCCCGCGTCGGGTTCGGGGATGTCGACCACCTCGAGGGCGGCGGGTCCGTCATGGCTGGAGATGTGGATGGCACGCATGCGGTCCATAGTGTCAGTCGCCTGGACACATGTCAGGGAGTCGGGGCGCCCCCGGTCAGCGGACCGCGTTCACCGCGCCTGTTCTGCAGCGCGCCGACGCGTGCTCGTCCGCCGCTGCCACAGGTACATCACCAGGCCCGACGCCACGACCACCTGACCGACCTGGAACGCCAACGCCATCACGATGAACTCCCGCCCGAACGCCGTGGGCATCAGCAACAGCAGTGCACAGATGATCAGCAGTGCCACGGTGAGGATCTGGCCGCCGCCCATGAGTGCGCGCGGAAGAGTGGTGAGGCGTCGGCGGCCGACCAACAGCACAGAGTTCATTGAGATGAGCAGACTCACCGGCACACCGATCTGGGCCGGGAACAAAAATAGCACCGGGAACAAGGGGTGGGTGCTGAGCGTCACCGTTCCCGAGACCAGGAACTGCGGGACGCTCCACAGGGCGGTGAGGAGGGCGCAGACCACCGTGGTCCACGAGCCGCCCACCAGGATCTTCACCCGTGGAGGATAACCCCGGCGGCGACGTACGAAAACCGTGCCTCGGCCCGCCGGGACCGCGCGAGGCGGCGGCGAGAGGGACGTCAGGCGGCGAACCCGGTGTCAGGCGTTCTCCCGCCGGAACACGCGGGTGCCCCACCAGATGGCTGCCGCGAACAGCACCAGGGCCCACCCGATCCCCCACAGCATCGTGGAGGCGACGAAGGTCCCGGCGAAGGCGGACCGCGCCGTGTCGACGATGTAGCGGAAGGGGATGAGGTCCGAGACCCGCTGGAGCCAGGCCGGTCCGAGCGTCATGGGCAGGAGGATCCCGGACAGCAACATGATGGGCATCATGAGCATGTTGGTCAGCGGCGCCATGACCTGCTCGCTCTTGGAGGTCAGCGCGAGCGCATTGGAGGCGGCGGCGCCGGCCGCGCCGGTGAGCACGGTGAGCCCGATGCCCAGGACGACGCCCCGGATCGGCGCCTCCATCCCCATGGCATAGCCCAGCCCCACCAGGATCAGTGCCTGCACGAGCAGCTGCAGGATGTCGCGCATGACCCGGCCGAACAGCAGCGCGGTGCGACTGGCCGGCGTCACGCGTTCGGCCTCGACCACGCCCTCACGCCACTCGGCGATGAGCCCGAAGCCGGCGAACAGGGCACCGAAGATCCCCAGCTGGACCAGCAGGCCGGGGACGAAGAACGTGTAGGCGTTGGTGGCGCCGAACTGCTCGGTGAGCGGGGTGAGCAGCGGCGCGAACAGCAGGAGGTACAGAACCGGCTGCATGATCCCGATGAGCACCCACGCCGGGTTACGCAGGTTCATGCGCAGCTGTCGACGGAAAATGATGGTCGATTCGCGGAAGAAGGACACTGGGGGCTCCTGGGCGGGCGGAGAACGGGGCCTGTCGGTCAGCTGTCGCGGAGCGAGCGGCCGGTGAGGTCGAGGAACACGTCGTCGAGCGTGGGGCGGGTGACGTCAACGGACACCAGCGCGATGCCGGCGGAGTCCATCTCGCGCACGATGTCGGGCAGCGCCAGCGCCGCGCGATCGATGCGCGCGGTCAGTCGGGTGGAGGCGACGACGACGTCGTTCACCGCCCGACCGGAGACATTCGCGCGGTTCCGCACGGCGCGGTCGAGCACCCCCGCCGCGTCGGCGGCGCGGGCGGGGTCCGCCACCTCCACCTCCACGAGGTCTCCGGAGACCTGGCGCTTGAGGTTCTCGGCGGTGTCCTCGGCCACGATCTCCCCGTGGTCGATGATCACGATCCGGTCGCTCAGCGCATCCGCCTCGTCCAGATAATGGGTGGTGAGGAAGACGGTCGCGCCGCGGCGCTCCCGCAGCCCGCGGATGTGTTGCCAGAGATTGGCACGCGCCTGTGGATCCAGTCCGGTGGTGGGCTCGTCGAGGAACACCAGCGACGGCGAGTGCACCAGGCCCATCACCACATCCAGCCGTCTGCGCTGCCCGCCGGACATCTTCGAGCACTTCCGGTCCCACAGCCCGTCCAGCTCGAGCTCCTCGAACAGCTTCCGGGCCTGGACCGTCGCGTCGGCCCGGCTCAAGCCGTAGAGCATGGCGTGGTCCACGACCTCCTCGCCGGCGCGGGGCTCGGAACCGGTCGAGCCGACCTGGGAGACGTACCCGATCCGCCTGCGAACCTCGGCTGACTGGGTCACCACGTCATACCCGGCGACGGTCGCCTCCCCGGCGGTCGGCCGCAGCAGAGTCGTGAGCATGCGCAGGGTGGTGGTCTTACCCGCACCGTTCGGGCCGAGGAACCCGACGACCTCGCCGTCCGCGACGTCGATGTCCACCCCGGCGACGGCGTGCACCTCCACCTTCTCGCGACCCCTGCGACTGTGGAAGGTCTGTCGGAGTCCACGGGCACGGATCATCTCGGACGGCTCCCCACGTGTGTGCGCTACTGGCCACGAAAACAGTAGAGCCCCGCGGCGCGCTGGTCTATACGTTCACGCGCACCGTGGTCCGGCGGCCGCCGTGAGCACGGACCCGGGCACGGGCTCACTCCCTGGTGAGGGCCTCTCCGATCGGGGTGTCACCGTCGGAGAAGTCGATCGTCCGCCCGATGGTGTCCGGCCTGCGCAGCACCGCCGCGATCACGTCCGCCACGACGTCCCTGCTGGTCTTGCGGTCCTCGCTCTTGTCGTCCCCCACGCCGATCGACTCGCCGCCGGGCTCGTCGGTCAGCGCGCCCGGGCCGAGGATCGTCCACTTCAGATCCGTCTCACGCAGGTGCGCGTCCGCCGCCGCCTTGGCCTCGGCATACGGGAAGAAGGAACTGTCCTCGGGCACCCCGTGGTCGGGGCCCGCCCCGTCGTAGGACACCATCACGTAGCGCTCGACCCCCTCGGCCACGCAGGCGTCCATCGAGCGGATGGCGGCGTCGCGATCCACCGCGTACGTCCGCTCCGGGTTGCCGCCGCCGGCGCCGGCGGACCAGACCACCGAGCCGCTGCCGCGCAGGACTTCACGAAACTCGTCGTCGGCGAGCTTCTCGACGTCCGCCACCACCGGGGTGGCGCCGGTCGCACGCACGTCCTCGGCGTGATCGGGGTTGCGGATCACCGAATACACCTCGGCTCCCGCCTCCGACAGGATCCGGGCGGCGCGCAGGGCCACCTTGCCGTGGCCGCCGACGATTGTCACTGGAAGCTCGATACCCATGGCCTCTGTTCTACCCGCCCGATCGCGGGCGGGACCAGCAGATGAATGAGACTCACGTCAGACCATGTGAGCGCTTCTCACTCCCTCCGGTCACAACTGCGCAACGACACGCCGTCGGGCCCGTTTCCAGCTCGTCCCGTGTCGTACCCGGCAGGCATCATGTGGGACGTAAGCCGGTACTCACCGGCTGATCTCGCGCAGTCGCATTCGGAGTTACGCATGTCCCTCTCCCGGTCAGGCAGTCCCACACGCCCGGGGACCCTGGTTCCGCTCGCCCTTCTCGCCGGGCTGGCAGCCCTGGCCCTCGTCATCTCCGGGTGCACGGTCCCCGTGCCCACCGGCTCCGCGGGCGAGACCACCCCGTCCGAGACCTCGCAGGCGCCCCGGCCGGCCGAGCTCACGGTGACCCCTGCGGACGGCGCGACGGACGTCGCCATCCGGGACGGCGTGTCCGCAGCGGTGGAGGACGGCACCATCACCGAGGTCGTCCTCACCAACGACTCCGGCAACCGGATCGACGGCACGATCTCGGCGGACGGCACCGAGTGGCGGCCCGACATCCCGCTCGGGTACGGCCGCACCTACACGCTCGAGACCACCTACAACGGCGAGACCGGCGGTCCCAGGACGGACACGCGGTCGTTCACCATGGCCAACCCGCAGTCGACCGTGGGTGTCGACCTCGTCACGACCGGCGGCGCCCCGCTGGAGTCGGGACGCGAGTACGGCGTGGGCATCGTCGTGGCCGCCACGTTCGACCAGCCCGTCTCGGATCGCGACGAGGCCGAGAAGTACATGCACGTCAGCACCACTCCCGAGGTCGAGGGCAACTGGTTCTGGCTCGACGACTCGACCGCGCACTGGCGCCCGAAGGACTACTACGCGACCGGCACCGAGGTGGAGGTGGACCTCGATCTGGAGGGCCGCAACCTCGGCGGCGGCCAGTGGGGCGCGGACAACGCCGCGGTGGACTTCTCGATCGGCGAGCGCCGGGTCACGATCGCCGACGACGCCACCAAGACGGTCTCGGTGTACCACGGCCAGGAGCTGATCAAGACCATGCCCACGTCGATGGGCAAGGGCGGTTGGGCCACCTACGGCGACGTGACCATGCACTTCTGGACTCAGCCCGGCACCTACACGGTGCTCGACAAGGCCAGTTCGGTGCTCATGGACTCCACCACCTACGGGCTCCCGCTGTCGGCCGGCTACCGCACGACCGTCGCGCACGGTGTCCGCATCTCCAACAACGGCATCTACTTCCACGCCATGCCCGCGACCGTGTGGGCGCAGGGCAACACCAACACCTCGCACGGCTGCCTGAATCTGTCGTCGGCCGATGCCGAGTGGTATTTCGACCAGGCCACCACCGGTGACGTGGTGGAGATCCGTGGCACGCAGGGTCCGGATCTCGAGCAGTGGAAGAACGGCGACTGGTCCGTGCCGTGGGACGTCTGGCAGAGCGGCTCCGCCGACTGAGCGGCCGGGCATCCGCTCAGCTTCACGCCAAACGGCACAGCCTCGCTTCGTCGACATCACTGCGAAATCCACCCGAAATAATCGCAGTGAGGTCGACAAAACCCGGCGCGGGCCTGGCGGTCGGGCCCGGGCGGGCCCGGGCGGTCGTCTGGGCCCAGTGCCGGGCGCCAGATCCCACTTGGTCGACATCACTGCGAACCTTGTTGGCGCCACTGCGAAATCCACCCGAAATAATCGCAGTGAGGTCGACAAAATCGGGCGCGGCCCCGGCGGCGGGCCGAGCCGGCGGCCGGGCCTGGGCCGTGGCATCGGCCGGGCCTGCCTGATCGGCCGCCGCCGACCCCGACCCCGCGTAGGTCAGCCGATCAGCGGACGCCCATCATGTTCTTCTTGATCCACGGCGACAGCAGCGCGATTACGATCGCCACGACGATCGACGCGATGCCCAGGAACAGGAAGTAGGAGCGTTCGGCGCCGGCGTCCGTGGGGTCGTAGTACCCGGCCAGCACACCGGACAGCGCGCTGCCGATGGACACGGTGAGGAAGAACAGCGCCACCATTTGCGTCTTGAACGCCTCGGGGGCGAGCTTGGTCGCCAGCGACTGCCCGACCGGCGAGAGCAGCAGTTCGGCCATCGTGAACAGGAACAGGATGCCGACGATGGCCAGCAGCGGCGTGGACTGGTGACCCACGAACAGCAGGAAGATCAGGGCGGCGATACCCATGATGAGGTTGGCCAGCGCGAACTTCATCGGCGTGGACGGCTGGCGCTTGCCGAGCTTGACCCACATCGTGGCGAAGACGGCCGCGAAGATGATGATGAACAGCGGGTTGATGGACTGCACCCAGCTGGCGGGGAACTCCCAGCCGCCGATGTTGCGGTCCAGCCGCTGGTCCGAGTAGATGGCGATCACGGTGAACTGCTGCTGGAACAGCGCCCAGAACATCACCGAGGCGAGGAACATCGGGATGAACGAGATCACGCGGCGACGCTCGTCGGCCTGCGTCTTGGAGCTGCCGATGAGGATCGCGAACAGGACCACGGCGCCGACCGCGGCGATCGCGGTGACGATGTTGGCCAGCCACTCGAGCGGGACGAGGCCGGTGGCGATGGCCGCCACGATGAGGACGACGACGACAACGCCGACACCCAGGTAGCGGACACGCAGCGCGCGGGGCAGTGGATCCGGAACCTCCACGCCGATTCCTCGGAGGGTGGAGCCACGCATGGCGACGTACTGGATCAGTCCGATCGCCATACCGACCGCGGCCGCACCGAAGCCCCAGTGGAACCCGTGGGTGTCCCACAGCGCGCCGGTGACCAGCGGGCCGAGCAGGCCACCGATGTTGACGGCCATGTAGTAGATCGAGAACGCGGCGTCCCGGCGGTCGTCGGTCCGGCGGTACATGTCGCCGACGACGGTCGACGTGGTGGCCTTGAGAGTGCCGGCGCCGACGCCGACGAACACCAGACCGATGCCGAGTCCGATGGCATCGGGAATCAACGCCAGGGACATGTGCCCCAGCATGATCAACACGGCCGAACCGAAGAGCGTGCGTTCCGCGCCGAAGAGCCGGTCGGAGACCCAGCCGCCGAGGATCGCGGAGGCGTAGACGAGACCGCCGTACGCACCGACGATGGAGGTGGCGATCTGCTCGGAGAAGCCCAGACCGCCCTCGCCGACCGCGTAGTAGATGTAGTACGCCAGCAGGCCCTGCATGCCGTAGAAGCTGAATCGCTCCCACAGCTCGATGCCTGAGAGGTTGGCCAGACCGAGTGGATGGCCGAAGAACCTACGGTCCGAATCGGCGAGAGCCACCTCGGGATTCCGAGTTGTCATGTCAGACAGTGATACTCCTGACAGCGGCAGGTGACAAACCCGTGCTATTCGCCACGCCCGACAGGGTGGGAGTCGACATTCCCACCGGCGAACGGGACAATCGGTTACTCAGCCCGAGTACACCCACTCGGGGCACCCCGAGCAGAACGCGCAGGAGCACCTCCAGTGACCCGAGCCGACACCCCGGCCCGATCTATCCGCCCCCTTCACGGAAGGGGGCACACCGGATGAGCATCGCGCTCTCACTACTGATCGGCGTCGTCGTGGTCCTGGCGATCACCGCGCTGACGGGCTACTTCGTAGCCCAGGAATTCGCGTTCATGGCGGTAGACCGCTCCCGCATGGGCGCCGCCGTCGAGAAGGGCGACCCTGTCGCCGAACGCGTCCTCGGCGTCACCCGACGCACCTCGTTCATGCTGTCGGGCGCCCAGCTCGGCATCACCGTCACCACCCTGGTCGTGGGTTATGTGGCCGAACCCCTCATCGGGCGGGCCCTCGGCGACCTCCTCGGCCTCGCCTCCGTGCCGCAGGCCGTCGGCGTGGTGGTGGGTACCGTCCTGGCACTGCTGTTCTCGACCGTGGTCCAGATGATCTTCGGCGAGCTTGTGCCCAAGAACCTGGCGATCGCCAAGCCGGAGCCGGTCTCCCGCTGGCTGGCGCGGTCCACCTCGATCTACCTGGCCATGTTCGGCTGGCTCATCGGCCTGTTCGACAAGGCCTCCGAGGCCCTGCTCAGGCTGGTCGGCATCGAGCCGGTCCACGACAAGGAGCACTCGGCCACCGCCCGCGACCTCGAGCACATCGTCGCCGAGTCCGGCGAGGCTGGTGAGCTCTCCCCCGAGCTCAGTCGACTGCTCGACCGCATGCTCGACTTCCCCGGCCAGCCCGCCGAGCACGCGATGGTCCCGCGCTCGCGCACCGACGTGGTCCGCGGGGAGGACACCGTCTGCGACGTGCTGTCGAAGATGGCGAAGGGCCACACCCGCTACCCGGTGGTCGGCGAGGATTCGGACGACGTGATCGGCGTCGTCGACCTGCACGACCTGCTCGTCGTCTCCGACGACAAGGACACAACCCTGATCCAGGTGTCCGAGCTGATGCGGGCGCCGATCGTCGTGCCCACCTCCCTGCCGCTTCCGGAGGTCGCGAACCGGCTCGGTGACGCGGGCTCGGAGATGGCCGTCGTGGTGGACGAGTACGGCGGCTTCGCCGGGGTCGTCACCATGGAGGACATGGCCGAGGAGATCGTCGGCGAGATCGTCGACGAGCACGACCCCCAGGCCGCGGCGGGCATCCCCGTCGGCGAGGGTGACGGCTGGCTGGTCAGCGGCGACACCCACCTCGACGAGGTGGAACGCCTGCTCGACATCACGCTGCCAGACACCGACGCCGAGACCCTGGGCGGCCTCGTGATCGAGACCTCCGGCGACCTGCCCGCGATCGGCGACCGCGTGGACGTGGACCTGCCCGACACCGACGTGTTCGAGGAGCTGTCGCGCTCGCGGATCCTGCACACCGAGGTCCGGCAGATCGAGCGTCGAGTGCCCTCCCAGCTGTACGTGGCGGTCGAGGAGGCCACCCGATGAACACCGAGACCGTCACCCTGCTCGCCGCCGAGGCACCGTCGGGGGCCATGAACAACCCGCTGGTCGTGCTGGCCGCGACCGCACTGCTGATCGTGGCCTCGGCATTCTTCGTGGCCGTGGAGTTCTCGTTGATCTCCGCGCGCCGCCACCGTCTCGAGGACGCGGCCGCCACCAGCATCGCCGCGCGTGCCGCGCTGCGGAACGCCTCCGAGCTGACCCTGCTGCTGGCGGGCGCGCAGCTCGGCATCACCCTGTGCGCCCTGGCCCTGGGTTCGATCACCAAGCCGGCCGTGCACCACTGGCTCACGCCGGTGTTCTCCGGCTGGGGCCTGCCCCTGTGGACGGCGGACGTCATCGCGTTCATCCTCGCGCTGATCATCGTCACGTTCCTGCACCTGGTGGTGGGCGAGATGGCGCCCAAGTCGTGGTCCATCGCGCACCCGGAGTACTCGGCCACCCTGCTGGCGCTGCCGATGCGCGGGTTCCTCTGGCTCACCCGCCCGCTGCTGCTCCTGCTCAACAACACCGCCAACGCGATCCTGCACAAGCTCGGTGTGGACGCGAGGGACGAGGTCTCGTCCGGGCAGGACGCCGATTCGCTGCGCGAGCTGGTGCGTCACTCCGGTGAGGCCGGGACACTCGACGAGTCCCGCCAGCGCCAGCTGCTCAGCGCCCTCGAACTCCAGGAGTTGACGATGGGGGACCTGCTCGGCGAGCGCGATGCCGACACCCCGGCCACGGAGTCCGAGATGTCGTCGGTCTCCGTCGATGCGAGCCCCGAGGAGATCCGCGAGACCGCCCGCCGGACGGGACACCTCCGGCTGCTGGTGCTGGAGAACGACACCGCCGTCGGCGTGGTGCACGCGCGGGACTCGATCGATGTCACCGGGGCCGCCACCGCCCGTGAACTCATGCGTCCGTGCCTGTCCCTGGAGTTCGATCTGTCCGTCGCGGAGGCGTTCCGGCGGATGCGTGATTCGCGGGCGCATCTCGTCGTCGTCGAACAGTCCGGCGATCACCCGGGCACCCACGTCTCCGAGGTGCGCGGCGTCGTCACCCTCGACGACGTGGTCCGCCGCCTCCTCCCGGCGACCTCCGGCTAGGCGCGGGGCCGGGCCCGGCTCAGAACAGCCCGATCAACTTCAGCAGGCCCCACAGCGCAAGCCCGGCCATGCCGATCAACACCAGCAGCATCAGCCCCACCGCACCCACCGCCCGCAGCAGATAGCCGCGGGCGGTGGTGTCTATCGTCCTGCCATCGGCGATCGTCTGGTTGACCAGTCGCAGGTTCTTGGAGGTGGCCTTGTGCGCGACGTCAGCCACGTCGCCGACGAACGGGACCGTGCCCAGCACCGCGTCGACCAGGTAGTTCCAGCCGATGCGGAACAGGATGCGGACCGGCACCCGGTTGCGCACGGCCTCGACCATGACGACCGCCGCCACCACGGTGCCCACCGCGTCGCCGACGCCGGGCACGAACCCGATCACCGGGTCGACCCCCACGCGGTAGCGGGTGCCGGGGATGCGGACGAGGTCGTCGAGCACGCGCGCCAGGCCGGCGGTCAGGGGCGAGCCGCCGGTGCGGTCGACGGGGACCGGAGCGGCGGGCGTGCCCGGGGTCGGCATGCCGGGGGCCGGCGCGACGGGGGTCGCGCCGGGCGTGCGGTCGGGGCGGGCGCCGGTCATATCGGCCGAGCGTACGGGCCGTGACGCGGCGCGCCACCGCGATGCGCCAGCGGACCCAGGTCAGTCCGCGGGGAGCCGGACGGTGACGACGACGCCGGCGCCGGGGGCGGTGTCGAGCTCGACGGTGCCGCCGTGCGCGCGGACCAGCTCGTCGACGATGCTCAGCCCGAGCCCACTCCCGCCGCCTCGCGTGCGCGTGCGCGAGTCGTCGGCCCGGTGGAAGCGCTCGAACGCCCGCGCGGCGTCCTCGGGCGCCATCCCGGGGCCGTCGTCGCGGACCGTGATCACCGCCTCGCTCCGCTCGTGGGCGACGGTCACCCACACGCGGGCCTCGGGCGGGGTGTGACGCAGGGCGTTGACGACGAGGTTGGTCACCACCTGGTGGAGTCGGCCCGCATCACCGGTGACCACGGGAACCCCCGTGACCTGCAGGTCGACCTCCCGCGACGGGTCGGTGGCGCCGGCGGCATCAACCACATCGGAGACGAGCCCGGCCACGTCAACGGGCGCGCGGTCGAGCGGCCGCTCGGCATCGAGGTGCGCGAGGGTCAGCAGGTCCTCGACGATCCGTGACATCCGGAGTGATTCGGCCTCGATCTTCGTCAGGGCGGCATCCGAGTCCGGGAGGGCGCCCATCCGGTGCAGTTCCGCGAACCCGCGGATCGAGGTGAGCGGCGTGCGCAGCTCGTGGCTCGCGTCGGCGGCGAACCGTCGGGTGCGTTCCTCCGAGGCGCGCGCGATCGACTCCGCCGCGCGCGCCGCCGCCTCCGACTCGCCGCTCGCGGCCAGGGCCCCGCGCAGCGAGTCGACCATCTCGTCGAGACTGGCCGTGAGATCACCGACCTCGGTGCCACGGGGCCGGGGCGGCAGACGCCGCTGGAGATCCCCGGCGGCGATCTGGCCGGCCGCCGAGCGGACCTCGTCCAGCGGCCGGAGCGCGCGGGTGACCAGCAACCACCCCGCCGCCCCCACGACGAGCAGGACCGCGGCCCCCACCACGGCGGAGACCGTGATGAGGAGCGCGACGGTCTGGTCGACCTCGCGGTCCATGGGCAGTCCGACGATCGTGGTCCCCTTCGACGACGGCAGGACCACCACCCGCCAGTCCCCGTCGCCGGTACCGGTGACCGTGGTCGGCGTGCCGGTGGCGGGGCTCGCCGGGACCTCGGGGCTCTCGCCCGTCTCGTCGACGGACAGCACCACCGAGCCGGACGCGGACCGCTCCTCCACATAGAAGCGGCTCGGCGGCGCGCCCCGGGACGGCGGGCCGGAGCTGGTGCCGGGTGCGGGGCTGGCGCCGGTGCCGGTGTCGGTGTCGGTGTCGGAGCCCGGGCCAGCGGCCTGGCCGGGCAGCACGCCGGGAGCGCCCGGCGGGCGGTGCGCCCATCCGCCCGCCGCGTCCATCAACTGCGCGTCGACGCGGTCGATCAGCTGCGCGCGCATGGTCACCGCCACCGCCGCGCCCGATGCCACGAGGCCCGCCAGGACCAGCAGGACCATCGTCACCACGAGGACGACCCGCAGCGGGATGCGTTCGAACCGACCCCGTGTCATCGGGGCTCGCGCATCACGTATCCGACCCCGCGCAGAGTGTGGAGGTACTTGACCGGGCCGGTGTCGACCTTGCGGCGCAGGTAGCTCACGTAGGACTCGACGACGCCTGCGTCTCCTCCGAAGTCGTAGTCCCACACGTGGTCGAGAATCTTCGCCTTGGACAGCACGACGCCCGCATTGACCATGAAGTAGCGCAGCAGCGCGAACTCCGTGGGCGAGAGCGCGACCGCCTCACCGGCTTTGAACACCTCGTGAGAATCGTCGTGGAGTTCGATGTCCGCGAAGGCGATCCGGTGATCGGCCGCAGGCTCGTCGCGGGGTGCCGCGCCCCGGCGCGCGAGCACCCGGATCCGGGCGATCACCTCCTCGAGGCTGAACGGTTTGGTCACGTAGTCGTCGCCGCCGATCGTCAACCCCCGTACGCGGTCGGCGACCTCGTCCTTGGCAGTGAGGAAGAGCACGGGGGCCGTGGAGCCGTCCGCGCGGAGCCGGGCCAGGGCGTCGAACCCGTCCATCCCCGGCATCATCACGTCGAGCACCACCACGTCGGGGCGGAACGCACGAGCGACGTCGATCGCCCTCGTACCCGTGTCGGCGGTGGCCACCTCGAATCCCTGGAACGTCAGACTGACCTGGAGCAGTTCGACGATTCCGGGCTCGTCGTCGCAGACGAGCACGCGGACGGCGGCGCCCTGGGCGTCCGTGGCTGTGGTCATGATCACGAGTGTGCCCGAACCCTCTCGCCTGATCAGGCCGGTGTGCGCTGGCCGCCGGGCGGGCTCATGCCCTCGGGCGGGGCCATCCCCTCGGGCGGAGCACCCATCGGACCGCCGCCGCCCGGGCCACCGCCGGGCCCGCCTGCGCTACCGCTCGCCGCGTTCTCCTCCGCCGACGCCACGCCGATCGTGATGTCGAGCGAGTACCCGGCCCGCGGGTCGCCGGAGACGGCGGGCAGCTGCGCATCCCAGCCGTCGCTGAAGATGCCGTCGGTCTCCAGGCTCACCCGCGAGAGATTGGCGACCGAGGCCGAATACCCGGAGTCCGCCGCGTACACGGCCTCGGACACGTCCTGCGGCAGCGCTATCTGCGAGGTCAGCCGGGCATTCTCCCCGGCGACCGCCGCGGCGAGCGTGTCGTACACCTCGAAATGCAGATGCGGCCAACGTCCCGCGTAGCAACCCGGGAAGACTGAGGTGAACGTCACGCGCCCGTCGGCGTCGGCGGTCTGGACCCCACGCAGGTAGTTCTGGTCCGTCACGCCGTCGCTGTAGAGGGAGTACCTGCCCTCCCGGTCGCACTGCCACAGGTACACGGCCATGCCGGCGCCGGGCGCACACGACTGCGTGAGGTCCTGCAGGCTCATGGTCACGGTCATGGGCACCCCCTCGGCGGTGCCGCTCATGGTGCCGAAGCTCGTGGTGATGTCGCTGCGATGGACCCCGGATTCGACCAGGACGTTGGGGCCGTTGGACCCGTCGCCCGGGTAGGGACCGGCGGTTTCGCCGGGGGCGGCGGCAACGCAGTCGGCGGCGCCGGTCGCGGCGCCGGTGGTCGCCCGCGTGCTCCCCGCGGCCGAGGTCGTCCCGGTCGAGCCGGTCTCCGTGGCAGCGCAGCCCGCCAACCCGAGCGTCGCCAGTCCGGCCGCGCCGAACAGTCCCCTCAGGGCGCTGCGTCGCGACAGGACGGCCATGTCGTGGCGCAGGCCCAGGTCGTGTTCATGCTGGTCGGGGTGGTCGTCGTGGGTTGTCATCACAGTCCTTCTCTTCGGCGATGACCTGACGGTAGAGCCGCTTCCCGTACGCCGACTGGAGGTCTCCTGTGAAGTTGCTGGACGCCCGCGGCCGCGATCCCGGCAGCGGTGGCGGACAGATTCTGGTTTCGTGGAGTGATGACGATCTCGACCCGCCGTCCGCACACACGTCACCGGACCCGCCCCGCCGCCGGCCTCGCGGCTGCCGCCCTCGCCGTCGTCATGGCGGGTTCCGGCTGCGCGGCGCTGACCGGCGACACCGGCGCGGACGAGCTGCAGGAGTTCCTCTCCGTCCTCGAGCGCGGCGACCTCGCCGGGGCGGCCGCCCTCACCACCGACCCGGTGGCCGCGGAGGAGGCCCTCACCGCGAGCGTCGCCGGCATGGGCTACCCCGCGCTGTCGGCCGACACCCCCGACGGCGACCGGCGCCCCGACCGCGACCCCGTGGCCGTGGATTTCACGTGGGACCTGGGGGACGGTGACGACGACGGCGCCGAGGGTGACGACGACGAGGCCACCCCCGGCCCCACGGACACCGGCGGCGAGGCCGGATCTCGCTCGGTGACCACCTCAGGACAGGCGGGCACCGTCAAGGTGGACGACCAGTGGAAGGTGCAGTGGGAGCCCACGATCCTGGATTCCCGTCTCGTCGCGGGCGGGTATCTGGAGTACGCCGAACTGATGGACTACGACACCGACATCCTCGACCGCACGGGCGCGCCGCTCATGCAGTGGACTCCGGTCACGGCCGTGACGCTCGCCCCGGACGCCGCCGCGAGCGCGGACGCGGTGGCGCAGCTGGTGAACAGTGCGGCGCCGACGATCACCGGGCAGTCGATCCGCGACGGAATGGCGGAGGCAGGCGACCAGCCGTACCAGGTGGTGGGGCTGCGGCCGAGCGATATCGACCCGATCCGTGAGCAGTTGGCCGCCGTGCCGGGGGTGACGCTGCCCGAGCGGGGAGATCTCATCCGCACCGACCGCGAGTTGAGCTCGCCGGCGCTGAACGGTCTACCTAACGCGTGGCTCGAGGCGCTGCAGGCCTCCGGCGGCTGGTCGGCGGACATCATCAACCCGGATGCCGAGCCGGTCGAGCTGGGCGGGGCGCCGGCGGGACAGGTGGACGATCTGACCTCCACGCTGCAGATCTCGATGCAGCAGGCCGCGCAGTCCGCGGTGGACGGCTCCGGCCAGGCCGCCTCGATCGTCGCGATCCAACCGTCGACCGGCGGCATCCTCGCGGTGGCGCAGAACTCCGCTGCCGACGCGCAGGGCCCCGTCTCGCTGGAGGGTCGCTTCCCGCCCGGCTCCACGTTCAAGGTGGTCACCACGGCCGCCGCTCTCGAGTCCGGGGTGGTGGGCCCGGAGGAGATCGTGCCGTGTCCGGCGCAGATCACCGTGTCGGGCCGCACGATCCCCAACGACGACGACTTCGCGCTCGGCGAGGTGCCGCTGGAGACCGCATTCGCACGCTCGTGCAACACAAGCCAGGCGGTGATCAGCGACCGGCTCGAGCCGGAGGCGATGAAGAACACCGCCGCGCAGCTTGGCCTGGGCGTCGGATTCTCCGGGCCGGGAATGAGCCCGTCATGGTTCACCGGCTCTGTTCCCGTCACCGAGCGCGGCCCTGGCCGGGTCGAGGCGGCGATCGGGCAGGGCGAGGTGCTGGCCAGCCCGTTCGGCATGGCCGTGATGACCGCGTCGCTGGCCAACAACGGCCGGATGATCCTGCCGGAGCTCATCTCCGGGATGCCGGCGGTGGCCAACGATTCGCCGGAGCCCCTGCCGCAGAACGTCGTCGACACCCTCCGGCGCTACATGGTGCAGACAGTGCAGACCGGCACGGCCACGGCCGCCAACTCGGTGCCGGGCCTCGGTGGCAAGACCGGAACCGCGGAGGTCGGCAACGGGCCGTCCCACGGCTGGTTCGTGGGCTCCACCGGCGACATCGCGGTGGCGGTGCTCATCGAGGGCGCAGATTCCTCCGGGCCGGCGGTGTCGATGGCGGCGAACTTCCTCACCTCCGCCGGCCAGCCCGCGCCGCTGGCCGCCGGCTGAGCGCGGGTAGGCGGGGCCGTCGGCTCAGTGGCCGGTAGCCCGCCGACCCTGGGCCCGGTGTCGCCGGGTCGGGCAGGGGTGAGCCACGCTCAGTCAGTGGGCCGAGCCTCGGGAACGGGTAGTTTCGGCTCATGCGCCTGAGCGACCTGCCCCTCCCCGATTCCGCGGCCCGCCGCCTGTCCCGACTGCCTTTCGTGTCGACCCCGTCCCCTGCCGACACCAACCGGCGCGTGCTGATCACCGGTGGCGCCTCGGGCCTGGGCCTGGCGCTGGCCACAGCGTTTCTCGAGCGCGGCGACCGGGTGATGATCGCCGACCTGGCGCCCTCCGACGACCGTCCCGACACCGTGCCGGCGGACGCCCGCTATCTGCGTCTCGACGTGCGCTCGGAGGACGAGTGGCAGGCCGCGCGCGACGAGATCGATGAGATCTGGGGCGGCCTCGACGTCCTGGTGAACAACGCCGGGATCGCGCAGGGCGGCCGGATCGAGATGCTCACCGAGGACGACTGGCGCCTCATCACCGACATCAATCTGCTCGGCGTGGCGCGCGGCTGCCGCACCTTCGTGCCGATGCTCAAGAAGCAGGGCCGCGGCCGCGTGGTCAACACCGCCTCGCTGGCCGGGCTGGTGCATCCGCCCACGATGAGCTCGTACACCGCGGTCAAGGCGGCCGTCGTGGCGATCTCGGAGAGCCTGCGCTGGGAGCTCGAGCCGTTCGGCGTGGACGTCTCGGTGATCTGCCCGTCGTTCTTCCGCACCAACCTGGCCTCGAGCCTCAACTCCTCCGACCCCGCGGCGGCCGGGTTCGCCTCCAAACTCATCACCCGCGCGAAGCTCGACGCCGACCAGATCGCAGCCGAGGTCATGCTCGCGCTCGATGCGGGCGAGTTCCTCATCCTCCCCGACCCCGACGCCCGCAAGAACTACCGCGGCAAGCGTCTGCTCCCGGCGGTCTACGCCAAGACGATGCTCGACATGGGCCGCAAGTTCGCGGCCGCGACCGGCAAAAGCTGACGCGAACGGCGCCCGCGCATGCCCGGCCCCGCCGTCACATCCAGCCGGCCACCTGGCGCACCAGCAGCGCCGCGGCCACGACCGTGAGCGCCACGCCGGACAGCCGGGTCACGGTCGCCGCCGCGGACGGCCGCCCGCTCAGGTACCGGGCGGCCAGCAGCCCGACGGCGAAGTAGACCACCGCGCAGCCGGCCAGATGCACCGAGCCCAGGACCATCATCTGGGCCGGCATCGGCAGGGCCGCGTCCGGGGCGGCGAACGGCGGCAACAGCGCCCCGAGCAGCAGGATCACCTTGGGATTGAGCAGACTCACGCCCACGCCGCGCGCGAACTGCCCGCCGCTGGAGGTGGCGCCGGCAGCGGGGGCCGCGCCGGTGTGAGTGCCTGCGGCTCCGACCATGCCCGGCGCGCCGGGGTCGAGCCCGCGATCGAGAACACCGCCGCCCAACTCGCTCCGGCCCGGCTCACGCAGCATCCCGATGCCCAGCCAACCGATGTAGAGCGCGCCGACCACCGTGAGCACACCCAGGATCATCGGGTCCCCGGTGAGCAGGAGGCCCAGGCCGGCGGCCACCACGATTGTCGCCGCCAGGTGCCCGGACAGCATGCCACTGATCGCGGGCACCACGGAGCGGTTCCGCAGGCCGGAGGAGATCGCGTACGCCCAGTCCGCCCCGGGCGTCAGCACGAACAGCATGGACACCGCCCAGAACGCGGCGACAGAGGTGAGTGGCATGACTGAAATGCTATGAGCGTTCCTGCGAAAAGTGCTCCCGAGTTACTCGCCGAACAGTCCGTTCTGCGGGAGAATGTCCCGCATGGATCGCATCGACCGAAATATTCTCCTGGCACTCCAGGAGCGGGGCCGGCTCACGCTCGCCGAGATCGCCGACCGGGTGCGGCTGAGCGTGTCGTCGTCGCACCGGAGGCTCCGCGCGCTGGAGACCTCCGGCGCGATCACCGGGTACCGAGCGGTGATCGACCCGTCGGCGGTGGGGCTCGACTTCGAGGCCCTCGTCTTTGTGACCATGCGCTCGGGAGAGAAGGCCACGCTCACGGCGTTCGAGGCGGGGGTGGCGGAGCTGCCGGACGTCGTCTCGGCGCAGCGGCTGTTCGGCGAGCCCGACTACCTGCTGCGGATCCTCGTGGCCGACCTCGCCGCGTTCCAGAAGCTCTACGACGAGCACCTGGCCGGCCTGCCCGGCGTCGGGAACCTGCGCTCGACGTTGGTGATGCGCACGGTCGTCGAGGACCGCGGCGTGCCGCTCTGATCGGGCCCCGGAGAGCATCAGCGGGTGCGCCTGCGCCGACGCCCGCCCCACGTATTCTGCAGGACATGAGCCCCTCGAACCTGATGTCCCGCGCCGACCTCGACTTCCTCCTCCACGACTGGCTGCGGGTCTCCGAGCTGACCGACCGCGAGCGGTACGCGGACCACTCGCGGGAGACGATCGACGCGGTGCTGGACCTGTCGGCCGAGCTCGCCGAGAAGTACTTCGCGCCGCACAACCGGGCCTCCGACCTCACCGAGCCCAGGCTCGTCGGCGAGGACGTCGAGCTCATCCCCGAGATCGGCGAGGCGCTGCGCCGGTTCGCCGACGCCGACCTCGTGGGCGCCGCCATGGACGCCGAGGTGGGCGGCATGCAGCTGCCGTATACCGCGTACCTCGCGTGCATGGCCTGGTTCTACGCCGCCAACATCGGCACGGCCGGCTATCCCCTGCTCACGACCGGGAACGCCAACCTGCTGCTCACGCACGGCAGCGAGGAGCAGATCGAGCGCTACGTCCGGCCGATGATCGAGGGCCGCTTCACCGGCACCATGTGCCTGTCCGAGCCGCAGGCCGGTTCCAACCTGGCGGACATCACCACGCGCGCCGAGCCGCAGCCCGACGGCACCTACCGCCTGTTCGGCCAGAAGATGTGGATCTCCGGCGGCGAGCACCAGATGGCCGAGAACATCGTCCACCTCGTGCTGGCGAAGGTCCCCGGGTCCCCGGCCGGCACGCGGGGGATCAGCCTGTTCGTGGTCCCGAAGTTCCTGGTCAACGAGGACGGCTCGCTGGGCGAGCGCAACGACGTTGTCGTCACCGGCCTCAACCACAAGATGGGCTTTCGTGGCACCGTCAACACCGCCCCCACCCTGGGCCAGGGCCTGCACACGCCCGGCGGTCAGGCGGGCGCGGTCGGCTACGTCGTGGGCGAGGAGAACACCGGGCTCAAGAAGATGTTCACGATGATGAACGAGGCCCGCCTCGGCGTGGGGCTGGGCGCCACCGCGCTGGGCTACACCGGCTACCTCAAGTCGCTGGACTACGCGCGCGGCCGGCCCCAGGGCCGGTCGGCCGGCGCGGACCCGGCGTCGCCGCAGGTCATGCTCACCGGGCACGCGGACGTGCGGCGGATGTTGCTCGCCCAGAAGTCGTATGTGGAGGGCGCGCTGGCATTGGGCCTGTATTGCGCGAGGCTTGTCGACGACGAGAAGTCCGGCTCCCCGGAGGAGGCGGCGGCCGCGAAGACCGTTCTGGACGTCCTCACGCCGATCGCCAAGTCGTGGCCGTCGCAGTGGTGTCTGAAGGCCAATGAGCTGGCGATCCAGGTGCTCGGCGGGGCCGGCTACACGATCGACTACGACGTGGAGCAGCACTACCGGGATAACCGCCTGAACCCCATCCACGAGGGCACCCACGGCATCCAGGGCCAGGATCTGCTGGGCCGCAAGGTACTCGCCGGGGGCGGTGCCGGGCTGGCCGCACTGACCGAGCGGATCACCGAGACGTGTGACCGGGCCGCCGCGGACGGGCCCGGCACCGAGCTCGCCGAGCTGGCCGCGCTGCTGCGGCCCCGCGTCACCCGCCTCATCGAGGTGACCACCGCGTTGGCCGAGGTGGGCGCGAGCGATCCGGAGGCGTTCCTGGCCGATGCCACCGAGTACCTCGAGGCGACGGGGCACATCGTGATCGCGTGGATGTGGCTCGAGCAGCTGCTCGCGCTGGGCTCGCGGGTGGACGAGGCCGCCGAGGGATCCGACGCGTTCGCCGCCGGCAAGCTCCAGGCCGCCCGCTACTTCCTGCGCCGCGAGCTGCCGATCGTCGACGCCAAGCTCGACCTTCTCGCCTCCGGCGACCGCACCACGCTCGACATGCGCGACGACTGGTTCTGAACCGCGCCGGGGGCGGCTGGGGTCTGGACGGCGACCTGTACCAGCCTCGTTCCGAGGGCGGACGCCGCGAAGCCCGGACCGACTCGAGGTGGTCGGCCCGGGCTCCGGGGCTGCGGACGACGGGGATTCAGGGTCCCCGCAACGGGTCAGGTCACATCTCGGGGACCATCACCTCGTCGATGAGGTAGACGGTCGCGTTGGCGGTCTCGACGCCGCCACAGATGACGTTCGCGCCGTTGACCATGAGCTCGTCGCCCGAGCCCGTGACGTCCACGTCGGCGCCGTTGAGGGTGGTCTGCATGCCGACGACCTCATCGGGGGTCATCTCGCCCTCGACCACGTGGTAGGTGAGGATGTCGGTGAGCATCTCCGGGTTGGTCTTCAGCTGCTCCATGGTCGCCTCGTCGATCTGCGCGAACGCGTCATCGACCGGCGCGAAGACCGTGTACTCGCCGCTGTTGAGGGTGTCGACCAGGTCGACCTCCGGGTTCACACCGCCCGAGACGGCCTGCGTCAGCATGGTGAGCATCGGGTTGTTGGAGGCCGCGGTGGCGACCGGCTCCATGGCCATGCCCTCGACCGAGCCGGGCCCGTCCGGGTTGGCCTCGGCGTAATCAGCGCAGCCGGGACCCACGAGCGAGGCGGGCTCGGCCTCCATGGCGGAGGTCTCGGAGGAAGAGGCCATCGCGGACGAGGTGGTCATGGCCGAGGTGGTGCCCTCGGCGTCGCTCGAGCCGTCGTCGGTGGAGCAGCCGGCCAGGACGAGCCCGCCCACAGCAGCGGCGGCGGCGACGGAGGCGATGCGCCGGGAGATCGTGGTGCCCATGGTGATGATCCTTTCGGTCGAGCCCTGATCGCCAGTAGGTGATCTGTGGTGGGCTCCGTGTGCTGGGTCACCGGTGGTTCGGCACTGCAGACGTAGCGGATGGGTGCGGCGCGAATCTTTTTTCCGAACCGGTCCGTCGGCGGCTCCGCTCCGAACTCCTCACATGAACACAGCAGAGGCTCACACAACGGGGTCCGGGCAGGGCCCCCGCCGGGGTCGCCGGCCCGTAGCAGCGGCGCGCGCCCTGTCGGGCGTCCTCGCGGTGGGGGTCGCGCTGTCGCTCGGACACGCGATCGCCGCGGCCTTCGACACTGCGGCCTCACCCTTCCTCGCGGTGGCCGACTCCGTGGTGGACCGCGCGCCCGCCGCGGTACGCGAGATGACCATCGACACACTCGGCACCGCCGACAAACCCGCACTCCTGATCGGGCTGTCCGTCATCCTCCTGCTCATCGGCATCGGGGCGGGTCTGCTCGAGCGGCCCCGGCGACCGATCGGGTCGGCCGTGATCGCCGTCCTCGGCGTGGTCGGGGCGCTCGCAGCGGCCCTGCGCCCCAACGGCAGTCCGCTCTGGGCCCTGCCGACCCTGCTCGGCGCGGCCGTCGGTGTGGTGACCCTGCGCCTGTTGGTGGGGGCGCTGTACCGGGGCCGCGAAACAGCTGGAGCAGCGTCGCCGGCCGAGACCGCGCCATCAGCCACGGCCGGCCCCGACCGCCGCCGCTTCCTCATCCTGGCCGGTTCCGCCGTCGCCGTCATCGCCGCGGCCGGCGCCACCGGTGTCGCGCTGGGGCGGCGGGCCGCCGACGTCGTGGCCGAACGCACCGGCTTGCGCCTGCCCCGCGTCCTACCGCGCCAGGCGGCCCCCGCCGTCCCGGACGGCATCGTGCCCGACGCCCCCGGCGTGACCCCGTTCCTCACCGGAAACGACGAGTTCTACCGCATCGACACCGCGCTGCGCGTCCCTGCGATCACCGCCCGCGACTGGCGGCTGCGGATCCACGGGATGGTCGAGCGCGAGATCGAACTCGACTGGGACGGCCTGACCGCCCGCGAGGCGCAGGAGCGGATCGTCACGCTGACCTGCGTGTCGAACGAGGTCGGCGGCGGCCTGGTGGGCACCGCGGCCTGGACCGGCTTCCCGATCGCCGACCTGCTCGCCGAGGCGGGCCCCCTGCCCGGCGCGGACATGCTGCTCTCCACCTCCGTCGACGGCTGGACCGCCGGTACCCCGCTCGAGGCGCTCACCGACGGCCGCGACGCCCTACTGGCTGTCGGTATGAACGGCCAGCCCCTGCCGCTGGAACACGGTTACCCCGTCCGCCAGGTCGTCCCGGGCCTGTACGGCTACGTCTCCGCCACCAAGTGGGTGATCGACTGGGAGGTCACGCGGTTCGACCAGGCGAGTGCCTACTGGACCGACCGCGGCTGGGGCGAGCGCGGCCCGATACGGACCGCCAGCCGGATCGACCGACCGGCCCCGCTGGCGGAGCTCGAGGCCGGCCTCGTCGTCGTCGCCGGAACGGCCTGGGCGCAGCGCCGCGGTATCGACCGGGTCGAGGTGCAGGTCGACGACGGACCCTGGACCGACGCCCGCCTGTCGCCGGCCTACTCTCTCGACACCTGGCGCATGTGGTCGTTCGACTGGGACGCCGAACCCGGCCTGCACACGCTGCACGTCCGGGCCACCGACGGCCGCGGCGAGGTCCAGACCGAGCAGCGCCGCCCCACCGTCCCCGACGGCGCCACCGGCTGGCACAACCGCACCTTCCGGGTGACGGCGTGATGGCCGTCCTCGACACGCCGCGGCCCGCGCCGGTACAGCGCGCCGCCCCCCGCACTAGACTGACGCTCGTGCCCGAGCCCACCGCCCCGTCGATGGCCGACCCGGGGCGCCTGCTGGAGCTCGCCGCCGGCGGCGATCTCGACGCGTTCGCCCGCTTCTACGACCTCCTCGCGCCCCGCGCGTACGGCCTCGCGCTGCGCGTCCTGCGCGATCCGGGATACGCCGAGGAGACCGTGCAGGAAGTGTTTCTCCAGGTGTGGAAGCAGGCCGTCGACTACCGGCCGTCGCTCGGATCGGTGCAGTCGTGGGTGTTGACCATCACCCATCGCCGCGCGGTGGATCGCGTGCGGGCGGAGAGTTCCGCGACGCGCCGCGACGAGGTCGACGCCGCCGCCATGGCCGCGTCCGGGTCCGCCGCGTCTGATGACGTCGCCGAGCAGGTCACCGAGCGGATCGGCCGCGACGAGGACGCCGCGCGCGTGCGCGGATGCCTGGAGACCCTCACCGACACCCAGCGCGAGTCCATTGAGATGGCCTACTTCACCGGCTTGACCTACCGCGAGGTCGCCGACCGGCTCGGCGCCGCCCTGCCCACGGTCAAGTCCCGCATCCGCG
Organism: Dietzia sp. NPDC055343; assembly: GCF_053645265.1. Taxonomy (NCBI): domain Bacteria; kingdom Bacillati; phylum Actinomycetota; class Actinomycetes; order Mycobacteriales; family Dietziaceae; genus Dietzia; species Dietzia sp. NPDC055343. Next base: position 25,530 of record NZ_JBSHMJ010000038.1, read on the forward strand.
ACGGGCTGCGGCGGCTGAAGGGCTGCCTGGGAGGTGCGTTGGCGTGAGAAGCCATCACGATCATCCTGAGACCGCGGGCGGCATCGACCCCGCCGATCTCGACCTGTACGCCCTGGACGCCCTGCCCCCGCGCGAGGCCGAGGCCCTCGAGGAGGCGCTGGTCAACGCGCCGGAGGAGCAGCGCGCGTCGATGTTCGCGCACATCGCATCCACGCAGGAGGTCGCCGCGGACATGGTCGCCGTCGCCGGCCTCGACACCGCTCCCCCTCCCGCACTGCGGGCCCGCGTCCTCGACGAGGTGGCCGCCCGGGCGCGGCGGGACCGCGTTGGTGGACCCCGAGACGATGACGACGACACCACCGGCGACCCCGTTTCCGGCGACCGGCCGGGTGGCGGCGGCTCGGTGACCAGTCTTGACGCGATGCGGGCGCGTCGCCGTCCCCGGATGTGGACCGTCATCGGCGCCGCTGCGGCCGCGATCCTGCTGGTCGCGGCCGGTGTGGGCATCGGACGCATCACCGATGGCTCGTCCCCCGAGGACAACCTGCCCGTGGCGGCCCCGCCGTCCGGGGCCATGCCGGGCGACGTGACGATGCTGCTGGCCTCCGACGACCTGGAGATCACCCGCGGCCAGGTGGCCGGCGACGGGCTGGCCACCGTGTTGGCGTCGCGGTCGGCGGACATGGCGGTCATCTCGATGACCGGTCTGCCCGATCCCGCCGAGGGGCGCGCCTATCAGCTGTGGCTCATGGGCGACCACGCTCCGATCCCCGCCGGGACCATGGAGTCGGGCGAGGTGGGCCCGTCGCCCGCCGCGCAGATCGAGGGCATCCGCGGCTCCGAGCAGATCGGTCTCACCGAGGAGCCCGCCGGCGGCTCACCGGCCCCAACAGGCGAGGTCCTGCTCGCGCTCAATCTCGACTGAGTGTGGGCTGGGCCCGCTCCGCTTCGGCTACTCGGTCGCACGCGGACCCGGGGCGCCCTGCGCGCTGACCTGCGGTGCCCTGCTCGGTGCGTTCAGGGCACCCCAGGTCATGGGCCGGAGGGCTGGCCGAAACTCCGGGCCGGGGTCGGCGGTGTGCGCGGGACGCGTCGGCTCAGGGCTGCCACCACGGGCGGAGGGGGCGATCCCAGGTCTGCTCGTCGGTCAGACGCACGGCGAGGATCTGGTGGAGCTGGATCTTGTTGTGCTCGAAGCCGTACTGGCAGGCGCCCATGTACAGGCCCCACAGCTTGGCCATGGGCTCGCCGACCTCCTCGACCGCGGAGTCCCAGTGCTCGACGAGGTTGGCGCACCAGTCGCGCAGGGTCATGGCGTAGTGCGGGCGCAGGTTCTCCTCGTGGAGCACCTCGAAGCCGGCGTTCTCGGCCTCCATGTGCACGGTGCCGGCGCCGGCGAGCTCACCGTCCGGGAAGATGTAGCGGTCGATGAACTGCCCGGCCTTGACCTTGCCCGCGTTGTCGGGCCGGGTGATGCAGTGGTTGAGCAGGATCCCGCCCGGCTTGAGGTAGCCGTGGAGCTTGCTGAAGTAGTCGCGGTAGTTCTTGCGTCCGATGTGCTCGGTGATGCCGATCGAGCTCACCGCGTCGAAGTCCCGCTCGGGCACGTCGCGGTAGTCCTGCAGCCGGACCTCGGCCAGATCGCCGAGCCCCTCGGCCTCGATCGCGGCCCGGCCCCACTCGACCTGCTCCTTGGACAGGGTCACGCCGATCACGCGGACGCCCCGGCGCGCGGCGTAGCGGACCATGCCGCCCCAGCCGCAGCCCACGTCGAGGAGCCGGTCGCCGGCGGAGAGCCCCAGCTTGTCGAACACCAGGCGGTACTTGTTCTCCTGCGCCGTCTCCAGTGACGCGTTGACCTCGGGATAGCAGGCGCACGTGTACGTCATGGACGGCCCGAGGATCCACTCGTAGAAGCGGTTCGACACGTCGTAGTGGTAGCTCACCACCTCCGAGTCGCGCTCCTTGGAGTGCCGCCGCAGCCCGCTGACCACGCGCTTCCACGCCGGCGGCACCTCCTGCGCCGGGATCGGCGGCACGGTGAGGTTCTCGCGGCCGATCGAGCGGGCGATCCGCAGCAGCGTCCGCGCGTCGGGCGTGCGGGTCATGGTCTTGCGGAACACCTCGAGCGAGCCGAAGACGTCGCGCGGGGCACCGGGGTGCACGCCCTCCACCTCGAGCTCGCCCATCAGGTAGGCGCGGGCCAGCCCGAGATCGCCCGGGGCGGTGACGAAGTACTGCAGCGCCTTCTCGCTCTTCAGGCGGAGCACCAGGTCGCTGTCTGCCGGCCCGATGGCCGAGCCGTCGTAGGCCTCGATCCGCAGCGGCGGCTCACCGGTCGCGAAGGCGCCGATGATCTCGCCGATCGTCATTGTGCCCGAGGGCGTGCTGCTGCGGGTCGTGGTCATCGTGCTCCTACCGCCTTGTCGTAGAGGGTCGCGAACCGACCGTTCGGGTCGAACTCAGCCTTGAGGCGCGTCGCCTGCTCGCCGCCGTACAGCTCGGCGAACTCCTCGCGCGAATAGAAGACCTCCGAGTACAGCGACTTGTGGCCGCCGAGCCGGGAGACCTCCTCCTCGATCCGCCGGTTCCACGCACCCTCGGCCATCCCCGGCTCTATAGGTGCAGAGGACCAGAAGCCGATGTTGACGTAGGTGGTGCCCGGGTCGAGCGGGTACAGCGGCCACGGCCGGTCCGAACCCGGCGCCGGGGAGGACTCGCGCAGCCGCAGCGGGCAGATCCACAGCGGCTCGATGGGCACCTCGCGCAGGAACCACTCGAGGAACTCGGTGGCGTGATCGATGGTCACCTCGACGTCCTGCACGACCCGCTCGCGCGGCCCCTCGCCCTTGAGCGCGCCGATCTTGTTGCCCAGGTCGTAGCGGTGATCGAGGCCGATGATCTTCCAGTACGCGGACGAGCGCAGCAGCTGCTGCGGCCAGAACTTCCGGATCCGCGGGTTCTGCACGCCGAACGCCCGCGAGCACCAGAACCAGTCGGTGTCCCAGCGCCACAGGTAGTCACGAATGGTCAGCCGGTCGCGCTTGATCGCCCCCTCGGGACAGTCGTGCTGGACCGATCGGTAGAAGATCGCCTGCTTGTCGGTCGCGCCGGAGTAGTCGGACGTCGGGCCGGGCTCGTCGGTGTGCCGCCCGAGGCAGAGGTAGGCCTCGTCGGCGGAGAAGACGATGCCGTCGAGGAAGTCGACGCGGGCGGAATCGGGCTCCGGGCCGGAGCCTGCGCCACCGGTGTCGGCCGAGCCGGCGGCGGCGTTGTCGTCGTCGTACCTTCCCTCCACGCTGATCCGCTCCAGCGCCGCGGTGAGCGCGGCGATCGAGTTGAACCGCACGTGGCGCAGCTCGACATAGCGCCTGACCGGCTCCAGGGCGATGCGCAGTCGCACCGCGTAGCCCAGCGAGCCGTACGAGTTGGGGAAGCCGCGGAAGAGGGTGCGTTCGCGCTCGGTGCCGTCGGGGCGCGCGGTGACGATCTCGCCGGTGCCGGTCAGCACGTCCATCTCCAGCACCGACTCGTGAGGCAGCCCCAGGCGGAAAGAGGAGGACTCGATGCCCAGACCCGTCACCGCGCCGCCGAGCGTGATGGTCTTGAGCTGCGGCACCACGTACGGCATGAGGCCGTGCGCGAGCGTGGCGTCGACCAGGTCCTCGTAGGTGCACATGCCCTGGACGTCGGCCGTGCGGGCGTCCGGATCGACCGAGATGACGCGCGTGAGACCGGTCGTATCGAGACCGGGCGACGACGACGAGGCCCGCGGCCGGAAGAGGTTGGACGTCTTCTTTGCCAGTCGCACCGGGGACCCCTCGGGCACCGCCCGGAAGCTGTCGACGAGTCGCTGCACACCTTCCGCGTGGCGGGCGGCACCCACCTCGAGAGGGTCAACGACAGTCACGGCAGATCCCATGAGATCCACCTTAGTGTGGCCCGGCGACGGTCGTGATCGATCCGCGCGGCCGCGTCCCCTGGCCCGCCCCCGGAACGCTCCCGGACGCCCGCGTGATACACCGCCCCCGGCTGATCTCACGCGCATCACGATTGTGGCACCGACCTCATCTTCCTCCCTCGTTCCGGTCAGGCCGGGCGGGAAGGTCCCGTACCGTCTGCGGCAACACAGGCCCCGGCAGGGCCGTCTCTGCAGCACGACGAGGTCAAGGAGTTCCTATGTCACCCCACGCACACCGCACCCGACGCCGCGCGATGGTGGCGGCCTCCGGGCTGGCCGCCCTGGCGCTGACCCTGAGCGCCTGCAGCGGCGACGACACCGCCGACGACACGGTCGCCGACGCCACGAGCGCGGTCGCGTCCGCCGCCACCGAGGCCACCAGTGCCGTCGGCTCCGCCGCCGCCGAGGCCACGAGCGCCGTGGGTGAAGCCGGGGACGGCGACGATCACGAGGGCCACGACCACGGCGATCACGACGGCGACGACCATCCCGATAAGGACCGCGAGTACCTCGACGCGCTCCGCGACAACGGGGTCACCGTCCACGACGACGTCGACTTCCTCATCCGCGGCCACGACGCGTGCCGCGACCTCGAGGACGGCGAGAGCGCGGACGTGGTGATCGCGAGCTACTACGAGGCGCACCCCGAGGCGCCGGAGAACGAGGGCGCGACCGTCCTCGAGGCGGCGGTGAACGCCTTCTGCCCGGACTACGCGCCGGCGCTGAACAACTAGAACCCGGCCCGGTCGAGCGCCTCCGCGGTGAGGCGCCGGCCGAGGGCGATCATCTCGTCGGCCCGGTGGAAGTCGAACGCCGTGCACGAGTCGGACGGCACCTCGACCAACACGTCCGGCCGGTTCGCCGCCATCCGGTAGGCGGTGATGATGCTCTCCATCACCTCGATCGAGTGGATCACCACGTCGAAGATCCGCAGCGTACCGGGCAGGGAGGCGTCGCCGGGGTCCTCTGACTCGACCTCGGCCTCGCCGCGGGCCACCGACTCCTCGACCTCGTGCGAGGGCTCTGCATCCGTAGTGGCGCTGGCCGTGACCGCATCCGAGGCGGACGCCGCCGCGTCGGTCAGCGTGCCCGTTTCATCCCGGCCGTCCGGGCCCGCGGTGGTGTCGTCGCGGAGATCTCCGCCCTCGGCGGCGCCCTGGCCCCAGCGGGCGGCGATCGAGCGCACCAGCTCGGCGTCGCGGACGTCGGCGGCCGCGGTCCGGATCCGGCCGGTCAGCGTGCCGGCGGACCGGGCCGCCCCCGGGCCCTTGCGGGTGTGGCCGGTCTCGGCGTCGGCGCCGTCGTCGGGACCCGGGTTCTTGAAGACCGATGTCACGCGCATGCCTGTGCGCCGGCCGGTCAGGGACACCGCCAGCAGCATGTCGCTCTCTACCGGGGCGAGTGGCTCGAGCGGTACCGGGTTGGTCACGCCTCCGTCGATGACAAGCCGTCCACCGACCAGCGCCGGGGTGATGACGCTGGGGATCGCGAACGAGGCCCGCACCGCGACGTCCGCCGGACCTTGCGTGAACCAGATCTCGCGGCGCGCCTTGAGGTCCGTGGCCACCGCCGTGAACGGCAGACGCATGCCCTCGATGCGGATGCCGTCGAGCATCGACCCGATCACCGCCATGATCTTGTTGGCGCGGATCGCGCCGCCGCCGGCGAAGGACGGGTCCAGCAGTCGTAGGACGTCACGCTGGGACAACCCGCGCACCCACTCCTCGAAGTCGTCCAGCTTGCCGGCCGCGTACAACGAACCCACCACGGCGCCCATCGATGCGCCCGACACGCCCACCACCTCGTGGCCACGGGCCTCGAGCTCCCGGATCACCCCGATGTGCGCATAGCCGCGTGCCCCGCCGGACCCCAGTGCCAACGCGATCCTCATTCCGCGCCACCCCTTCCGCGTTCGCCGAACGTCTTCCAGTGTGCACCGTGAAATCCCTGGTCGGGCGTGCCGACCGGGCGTCCGTGTCGTACCCGACACCTATCGTCCGCACTGTATCGACCATCAGTTCGATACCGGGCCCCACGGTCCGCACGATTGACAGATCACCACATCGAGGAGCACCCATGTCCCACACCCTGTTCGCGCCGGTCGATCCCGCGATGCTGAAGATCGCGGCCACGATCGAGCGCTGCGGAATCAACATCATCCACGTCGGCGAGGGCTGTGACTGCCGGGACTGCCACGCGGCCCCCATCCCGCCGGAGCAGCAGTTCGGATACACGATCGGCCTCACCGAGCTGGGCCATCCGGAACTGCTGGTGCGCGGCCTCGGCGGCCGGGAGTCGGCTGCGCTACTGAACAGGTGGGGGGACGTGATCCTGGGCGGCGAGGCACTCGATGCCGGGCACCTGCTGTGCGAGGGACCTGCCGGACACACCTGGGAGCTCGTGCCGGTCCACCGGCCCGAACGCACGCTGCGCTGGGCGGGCCTCTACTACGGAGCCGCCGGCTCCGGCCCGCCCCCACTGCCCGGCGAGGTGACCGCACTGGAGCTGATCCCGGCCCGCCGGCCCTGCCCCTGCGGGGCCTGCAGCTGACGCCCGGGCCGGCCGGCCGCCGACCCCGTCGTAGGGTTGAGCCATGCCCCGCCCTCAGCTGCGCCTGGACGCGAGTTCACCGACGATCATCGTGCCGATCACCGCACGGGACCTCACCGAACTCGATCAGAGCGCGGCGGCCTCGGCGGCTGCGCCGGCCGGCGCAGCCGCCGAGTGGCGG
>NZ_JBSHMJ010000039.1:0-30438 GCF_053645265.1 Dietzia sp. NPDC055343
ACGGTCAGCTCGCCGGAGCCGGTGATGTCGTAGGTCTCCACGTCGAGGGTGACGCCGGGCCCGCCGTCGGGGGCCGGGGCGGTCAGGGTGTCCGCTACGTCCGGGGCGGTGGTCTCCGTTCGGACGGTGGCGAGGTCGCCGTCGAGCTCGACGAGTTCGTAGGTCACGACGCGCGTCGATGCCACCGCGTCGTCGACCTGACGGGTGGCCGTCCATCGGGCACCCTCGCCGATCGCCTCGGTGGGGAAGACCACGGTGGCGTCCGAGATGGCGTTGGCGGCGATCTCCACCGCCGCACGGGCGGCGTCGGAGGCGTCCACGGGTGCGGCGAGCCCCAGCTCGCGAATGCTGCCGTCCGCGCTGCGCGTCCATGTCGCCGTGAACCCCGGGGCCGTGGAGAACTGGGCGGCACGCAGCTCGTCCGTGGAGGTGAATTCCCGGACCGTGACCGCGGCGCGCTGGGCCCCGTCCACGTCGGGCTCGGAACGACCCTCGAGGGTGAGGGTCTGCGCGGGGGTCTGATCGACGCGCGTCTGGGCGCCCGGCACCTCGGTGCGCGCGGTGCCCGACTGGGACACCTCGACCGTCGCCGGCTCGCGGGAGGGCCCGTACGACAGGACGCGCCGCTCGCTGGCCCCGGCGTCCAGGACCTCGACCACAGGCGCGGGGCCGGGATCGACCGTCGCCTCGGGTTCCAGGGACTGGTCGTCCGCGGCGACGCTCGAGCCGCCGGCGCCGGTCGAGGGGTCCTCGGGCCCGGAATCCCCGCAGGCCGCAGCGCCGAGGAGCGCCGAGGCCGCCACGGCGGAGGCGAGGAGTCGACGGCCACGGCGGGCGGCGCGGGGGCGGGCGGGGGCACTGTGCGATCGCGGTTCCACGGCACCGAGCCTAGAGGGTGGCCCACCCGCGTCATCCGGCTCGGCGGCGTCATCAGGGATACTGGGTCCCATGACGGACACCAACGAGACGCGGTCGGACGCGACGGGGCACACGCCCGGCCCGGCACCCGCGAGCGCGGCGCCGGGCTACTTCGCGGCAGGACCGACGGTCATGCTGGTGATCGGTGTGGTGGTCGTGCTCCTCGATCAGCTCGCGAAGGTCCTCGCGGTGATCGGTCTCGAGCCGGGCCGGCCGATCGAGCTCATCGGGGAGAACGTCCGGCTGGTGCTCATCCGCAACCCCGGCGCGGCGTTCTCGATGGGCACCGAACTGACGGCGGTGCTGAGCGTGGTCGCGATTGTCGTGGTGCTGGCGCTGATCTGGTTCTCGCGCCGGGTCCACTCGCGCTGGTGGGCGTGGGGGCTGGGCCTGATCATGGGCGGTGCCGCCGGTAACCTGGTGGACCGCCTGGTGCGCGACCCGGGTGTCCTGCGCGGCCATGTCGTGGACTTCATGTCCGTCGGCTGGTGGCCCGTGTTCAACGTGGCCGACTCGTGCCTCGTGGCCGGCGTGATCGTCGTCGCCGTCGCGGTGTTCCGCAACATCGACTACGACGGCACCCTGGCCTCGGACCGGTCGGACCGGGCGGACAGGCCGAAGCGCACGGCGGTCTCCGACAACGGTGGCGAGAAGACCGCCGATGGGTGAGGTCCGCACCTTCCCCGTCCCCGACGGCCTCGACGGCATGCGCGTCGACGCCGGCGTCTCCCGACTCCTGGGCATCTCGCGCACCGCGGTGGCCGACCTCACCGCGGAGGGCAAGGTCCTGCTCGACGGGCAGACCGTCGGCAAGTCGGACAAGCTCACCGGGATGAGCTGGATCGAAGTCGAGATGCCCGAACCCCGGGCCGAGCCCGCAGTGATCGCCGAACCCGTCGAGGGCATGACGGTTCTGTATTCGGACAGCGACATCGTCGTCGTCGACAAGCCCGTGGGGGTCGCGGCGCACGCCTCGGTCGGCTGGACCGGTCCCACCGTGATCGGCGGCCTCGCCGCCGCCGGGTACCGCATCTCCACCTCGGGCCCGCCGGAGCGCAAGGGCATCGTCCACCGCCTCGACGTGGGCACGTCCGGCCTGATGGTGGTGGCCGCGTCCGAGCGCGCCTACACCCTCCTCAAGCGCGCGTTCCGCGACCGCACCGTCGACAAGACCTACCACGCGCTGGTCCAGGGGCACCCCGATCCGCTGTCGGGGACCATCGACGCGCCCATCGGGCGTCACACGTCGTCGGACTGGCGCTTCGCGGTGACCTCCGACGGCAAGCACTCGATCACCCACTACGACACCCTCGAGGCGCACCAGGCCGCCACCCTCGTCGAGGTGAAGCTCGAGACCGGTCGCACGCACCAGATCCGAGTGCACTTCTCGGCACTGCACCATCCGTGCGCGGGTGACCTCACCTATGGCGCGGATCCCGTCCTGGCCTCGCGACTCGGGCTGGAGCGGCAATGGCTGCACGCGGTCGGACTGGGCTTCGAGCATCCCGGGACGGGCGCGCGCGTCGACTTCGCCAGCTCCTACCCCGACGATCTCCAGCACGCGCTGGACGTGTTGCGCTCGGCATGACCGTCGCCGCGCGGGCGGCCAGGGTCGCGGGAGTGGGGGTGGTGATCGTGCTGGCGCTGGTCACCATCCTCACCGCGCTGCGCACCGAACTGCCGCGCGCGCCGGGCGTGATGAGTGACGCCGTGGGGCCCGATCCGGGCGAGCCCGTGGCCGAGTATCTGGAGCGCGCCGCCGCGTCGCTCGACGTGGGGGCGGGAGACGACCACCGCGACGACGACGACACCACCGGCTCCCCGGACCCGTCCACCGATCCCGATACGGATCACTGGGCGCTCGTCTCGGCGGTTCAGGCCTGGTCGGTCGCGGACGCGGATGCTGTCGCCCGGGGCCTGCCGCGCGTGTCCCGGCTGATAGCGCAGGTGCCGGTGGAGGGCGTCGCGATGCCGGTGGCCGAGGTCGTCCTGGCCGAGCCGGTGGCGGGGGAGTCCTCGCGCGAGCCGGCGTTCGGTCGCGGCCTGGACGGGGTGGTCAGCGGGCTCGGGGCGGGTCGCGAGCCGGGGCCCGGAGACGTCGGCGCCGATCGCGGGGCGCAGACGTCATCGCTGACCGCCGCCCGGATCCGGGACGGGGATCCGGCGATCGTCGGGCTGCTCGTCCGCGGTACGCCCGAGCAGTTGCGCGCGGTGTCCGGACGGCCCGGCGTCCGGGCGGTCGAGGCACTGCCCGCCGACGCGGTGTCGGGGCGTTTCGCCGTGCGGCCGCTCCTGCCGCAGCACGTCCGGTCGGCCTCGCCGCTGCCAGACAGTGCTCCTGTCCCCGCCAGCTGACCGACGTCGGCCGCCTGACCGACGCCGGCCGCCTGACTGAGGCCGGCCGCCTGACCGACGTCGGCCGCCTGACCGCGGCCCGGCCGTAGTCGCGGGCCCTGCTCGCGGCGGAGGTGTCCGCGGGGGCGGTTCCCGGGGGCGGGCCGACACCGTGTCGCGGCTATGGTTGCGGCGATGAGCAGGTGGCGCGAATGAGCAGGTGTCGGCAGTGAGCGGCGGCGATGAAGGAGTGCGGGCGAGCGGGAGCACGGGCCCGGCGGCCGTCGACAAGCCCGTCGCCGGTGGGATGGCCGCGGGCGTGGCCGCCTACACCCTGTGGGGGTTCTTCCCCGCGTTCTTCCCGCTCCTCGAACCCGCGGGCGCCCTGGAGATCCTCGCCAACCGCATCGTGTGGTCGCTGATCGTCATGGCGATCGTGCTCACGCTCCTGCGCCGCTGGCGCGACCTGCGGGCCGTGGACCGGGCATCGTGGGTCTGGATCTCCGGCGCCGCGGTGTTCGTCTCCGCCAACTGGGGCGTGTACGTGTTCACGGTCAACTCCGGGCGCGTCACGGAGGCGGCCCTCGGATACACGATCAACCCTCTGGTGAGTGTGTTGCTCGGGGTGGTCATCTTCGGTGAACGACTCACACGCCCACAGTGGTCGGCCGTGGGCCTCGCCGTCGTCGCCGTCGGCGTCTTGACCGTCGGCTACGGTCACTTTCCCACCCTCTCGGTGATTCTCGCGGTGAGCTTCGGCCTGTACGGGGTCTTCAAGAAGAAGCTGCGGGTGGACCCGGTGATCGGCATGACCGGCGAGGTGGCGGTGATCGCTCCACTCGCCCTGGCCCTGCTCCTCTGGCTCGGCGCGACCGGGGCGGGCACGTTCACCGGCTTCGGCCCCGGGCACACGGCGATGCTCGTCGCCTCCGGGCTGGTCACGGTGGTGCCGCTTCTGCTGTTTGCCTTCGCTGCGCAGCGCATCCCCCTGGCCACCGTCGGCATGCTCCAGTACATCGTCCCGGCGCTGCAGATGGCGTGGGGACTCATCGTCGTGGGGGAGCGGCTCGACGCCGTGCAGTGGGTCGGTTTCGCCCTCATCTGGGCAGCGGTCGTGGCGTTCACGCTGGCAGGGAGGTCGCCGCGCAGGGCGTACGTCGGCAAGTCGAAGGCTGTCGTAGATCCGTCCTAGACTGGGCCGGACAAGTCCTAGGAGGAATGCTGCGTGGGCGGATCCCAGTTCGTGCATCTGCACAATCACACCGAGTTCTCGATGCTCGACGGGATGGCTCAGATCGATCCCCTGTTCAAGGAGGCGTCCCGGCTCGGGATGCCCGCGGTGGGGATGACGGACCACGGCAACATGTACGGGTCGTCGGACTTCTACAAGGAGGCCGTCAAGTCCGGCATCAAGCCGATCATCGGTATCGAGGCCTACGTCGCGCCGGAGTCACGTTTCAACAAGAAGCGCGTCCTGTGGGGCGAGAAGCATCAGAAGGCTGACGATGTCGCCGGTTCGGGTGCCTACACGCACATGACGATGGTGGCGGAGAACGCCACCGGTCTGCGCAACCTCTTCCTGCTGTCCTCTCTGGCCTCCTACGAGGGCCAACTAGGCAAGTGGGCCCGTATGGACGCGGAGATCCTCGCCGAGCACTCCGAGGGGATCATCGCCACTTCCGGCTGCCCGTCTGGTGAGATCCAGACGCGGCTGCGGCTCGGGCACATCAAGGAGGCCTACGAGGCCGCTGAGAAGTGGCAGTCGATCTTCGGCAAGGACAACTTCTTCCTCGAGCTGATGGACCACGGGATCGACATCGAGCGTCGGGTCCGCGAGGACCTGCTCAAGCTCGGCAAGGACCTCGGGATGCCGCCGCTGGTCACCAACGACTGCCATTACGTCACCCGCGACCAGGCCCACGCCCACGAGGCCATGCTCTGCGTCCAGACCGGTAAGACGTTGGCCGACGAGAACCGCTTCAAGTTCGACGGGGACGGGTACTTCCTCAAGTCCGCCGAGGAGATGCGTGCCCAGTGGGACTCCGAGGTCCCCCAGGGGTGTGACAACACGCTGTGGATCGCCGAACGCGTGCAGTCCTACGAGGACATCTGGACGCCCAAGGACCGGATGCCCAAGTTCCCCGTGCCGGAGGGCGAGACGGAGGACACCTGGCTGGCCAGGGAGGTCCACAAGGGCCTGCAGTGGCGCTTCCCGGACGGCGTACCGCAGGAGTACATCGACCGCGCGGAATTCGAGCTCGAGGTCATCAAGGGGAAGGGCTACCCGGGCTACTTCCTCGTGGTCGGTGACCTCATCGAGCACGCCCGTTCCATCGGGATCAAGGTCGGGCCGGGCCGAGGCTCGGCCGCCGGCGCGCTGGTCGCCTATGCGCTCAAGATCACCAATATCGATCCCATCGAGCACGGTCTGCTGTTCGAGAGATTCCTCAATCCGGAGCGACCGTCCGCGCCGGATATCGATATCGACTTCGATGATCGTCGCCGCGGCGAGATGATCCGCTACGCCTCCGACAAATGGGGCGCGGACAAGATCGCCCAGGTCATCACGTTCGGCACCATCAAGACCAAGGCCGCCATCAAGGACGCCGCACGCGTCAACTTCGGGCAGCCCGGTTACGCGATCGCCGACCGCATCACCAAGGCGCTGCCGCCGCCGATCATGGCCAAGGACATCCCACTGTCCGGCATCACCGATTCGGGGCACGAGCGTTACGGCGAGGCGGCCGAGGTCCGCCAGCTCCTCGAGACGGATCCGGACGTCAAGCGGATCTACGAGACCGCCCGCGGCTTCGAGGGCATGGTCCGTCAGGCCGGCGTGCACGCGTGTGCGGTGATCATGTCCTCCGAGCCGCTGCTCGACGTGATCCCCATGTGGAAGCGCGCACAGGACGGGGCCCTCATCACCGGGTGGGACTACCCCTCCTGTGAGGACATCGGCCTGCTGAAGATGGACTTCCTCGGCCTGCGGAACCTCACCGTGATCGGTGACTGTCTGGAGAACATCAAGCTCAACCGCGGCGAGGAGATCGACCTCGACACCCTGAGCACCGACGACCTGCCCACCTACGAACTGCTCGCCCGGGGCGACACCCTCGGCGTGTTCCAGCTCGACTCCGGCGGTATGCGCGAGCTGCTCAAGCGGATGAAGCCGACCGGCTTCAACGACATCGTGGCCGCCCTCGCCCTGTACCGACCCGGCCCGATGGGCATGGGGACGCACTGGAACTACGCCGATCGCAAGAACGGCAAGCAGGAACTGGTGCCCATCCACCCCGAGTTGGAGGAACCGCTCAAGGAGATCCTCGGCGAGACGCACGGTCTGATCGTCTACCAGGAGCAGATCATGGCCATCTCCCGCGAGCTAGCGGGATACACGGCCGGCGAAGCCGACGGCTTCCGTAAGGCTATGGGTAAGAAGAAGGCCGAGGTCCTGGCCGCCGAGTACGAGAAGTTCTCCGGCGGCATGTTCGAGCGCGGCTTCTCCAAGGACGCCGTGGACGCCCTCTGGGGCACCATCGAGCCGTTCGCCTCGTACGCGTTCAACAAGTCGCACGCCGCCGGATACGGCCTGGTCTCCTTCTGGACCGGTTACCTCAAGGCCAACTATCCGGCCGAATACATGGCCGCACTGCTCACCTCGGTGGGTGACGACAAGGACAAGGCCGCCCTGTACCTGTCCAACTGTCGCCAGATGGGCATCCGTGTCCTGCCGCCGTCGGTCAACGACTCGCTCACCAACTTCGCCTCGGTGGGCACGGACATCCGCTTCGGCATGGGCGCCGTGCGAAATGTCGGCGCGCACGTGGTGGAGTCCGTGGTCGCCGCACGCGAGGCGAAGGGCGCGTTCACCGACTTCTCGGACTATCTGGCCAAGATCGACCAGACGGCCTGCACCAAGAAGGTCACCGAGTCGCTCATCAAGGCCGGCGCGTTCGATGCTCTCGAACATCCGCGCAAGGGCCTGTTCCTCGTCCACGCGGACGCCGTCGAGTCGGTGATGTCCACGAAGAAGGCCGAGGCCGTCGGACAGTTCGACCTGTTCGGTGGGGGAGACGACACCGGGGCCGACAACGGTTTCGGTGACGTGTTCGCCGTCCGCGTGCCCGACGAGGAGTGGGACACCAAGCAGAAGCTCGCGCTGGAACGCGAGATGCTGGGCCTGTACGTCTCCGGGCACCCGCTCGACGGACTCGAAGCCGCACTCGAGGCCAAGACAGACACGACCATCGCGACGATCCACGAGGGCGAGCTCGCGCACGGAACCGCGGTGACGATCGGCGGGATCATCTCGGGCGTCGACCGCCGGGTCAACAAGAACGGCGAGCCGTGGGCGATCGTCACGATCGAGGACTTCAACGGGAGCGTCGAGGTCCTGTTCTTCCCCAAGACCTACCGGATCGCGGCGCTGGACATCGCGGAGGACGCGGTGGTGCTGGTCAAGGCCCGTATCAACATCCGCGAAGACCGGGTCTCGGTGTTCGGCGACACCCTCGAGGTGCCGGACCTGGTGGTCGGCGGGAACGGAGCGCCGCTCGCGCTGACGCTGGCCACGCGGATGTGCACCATCGAGACGGTCACCGCGCTCAAGCAAGTCCTGGGCCGACATCCTGGTCCGTCGGATGTTCACCTGCGGCTGGTCAGCGGGGACTCGTCCACGGTGCTGCGGCTCGACGATCATCTCCGGGTCGAGACCTCCTCCTCGCTCATGGGCGATCTCAAGGCGCTCCTGGGCCCGGGGTGTCTCACGGGCTGACCGGTTGGCGGCGGCGACGGTGGCGGTGGGAGACTGGTCGTCGTGACCTCCACTGACGCCGCCACCGACCAGGCCGTGACAACCGACGACATCGACGCCGCCGCCCGGCGGATCGGCGACGTGATCAGGTCGACCGATCTGGACATCAGTGAGCGGCTCAGCGAGCAGACCGGTGCGCGGGTCCTGCTCAAGCGTGAGGACCTGCAGGGCGTCCGCTCGTACAAGATCCGTGGCGCCTACAACCTGATGGCGCAACTGGGCGAGGACGAGCGCAGCGCCGGGGTCGTGGCGGCCAGTGCCGGTAACCACGCCCAGGGTGTGGCGTTCGCCTGCCGGGTGCTCGGCATCAACGGGCGCATCTACGTGCCCAACAACACGCCCAAGCAGAAGCGTGATCGCATCCTGTCCCACGGCCGCAACTGGGTGGAGCTGGTGGTGACCGGCGCGAACTTCGACGCCGCCCAGACAGCCGCGTGCGGCGACGCCGACCGGACCGGAGCGACTCTGGTCCCGCCGTTCGACCACCCCGCGACCATGGCCGGCCAGGGCACCATCGCCGCGGAGATCCTCGCGCAGCTCGACCGGGCGCCCGACGCCGTGGTGGTACCGGTCGGTGGCGGCGGCCTTGTCGGGGGGATCGCCACGTATCTGGCCGAATACGCGCCGGACTGCAAGATCATCGCGGTTGAGCCCGCCGGCGCCCCCTCCCTCACCCGGGCGCTGGAGGCGGGGGAGCCCGTCACCCTCGACACGGTCGACACCTTTGTCGACGGGGCTTCCGTCGCGCGGCTCGGCGAGCTGCCGTTCGAGGTGATCTCCTCCATGACGGATCGGATCCGGGTCCTCACGGTGGACGAGGGGGCGGTCTGCACCGCCATGCTCGACCTCTATCAGACCGAGGGCGTCATCGCCGAGCCCGCCGGGGCTCTCGCCGTGACCGCGCTGGAGCAGCTGGACATCGACGAGGGCGCGACGGTCGTCTGCATCGTCTCCGGCGGGAACAACGACGTCTCGCGTTACAGCGAGATCATCGAGCGCTCGTTGGTCCACCGGGGGCTCAAGCACTACTTCCTAGTCAAGTTCCCCCAGGAGCCCGGCCAGCTGCGCCGCTTCCTCGACGAGGTGCTCGGCCCGGAGGACGACATCACCCAGTTCGACTACCTCAAGCGCAACAACCGCGAGATCGGTGCCGCCCTGGTCGGCATCGAACTCGGCTCGCCGACGGGCCTGCACTCCCTCCTCGAGCGGATGGATGCCTCGCGCATCGAATGCGAGCGGCTGGAGCCCGGTACCGCCGCGTACGAGTACCTCACCTGAACCGTCCTCCCGAGCCCTCCCCTCGTCGAGAAGAGCATTGCGCGCACGTTGCGCGAGTAGAGATGTTCCAAACACTCTTCTCGAGGGGGCACGGCGGGAAGCGGTACCCCGTCGATCAGCCGGCGTCCTTCTTCAGTACCGCGAATCCGAACGCCTGGCAGAACACCGAGTCCGTGTCGGCGACCGCTCCCGAGGCCAGCAGCGCCTCGCCGTCCAGCGGAACCCGGCACCGTTCGGTACCCAGATTGACCACGAGGGCCACCGATCCGCGGTGAACGACGAGCCACCGGTCGTCCGCCGCCTCCGTTCCCGTCTCGACGCGGACAGAGCCCAGCCACGGATCACTGAGCTCCGGCTCGGCTCGCCGCAGGGCGATCAGCTCCCGGTATGCCCGGAGGATCCCGGCGTGCGGCTCGGCGGTCTGCTCGGCGCGGTCGAGTTTCGACCGGTGGAACGTCTCCGGGTCCTGCGGGTCCGCCACCTCGGCCGGGTCCCAGCCCGTCGCCGCGAACTCCCGCCGCCGGCCACCCCGCACCGCCTCGGCCAACTCCGGCTCGGGATGCGAGGAGAAGTAGCAGAAGGGTGTCGCTGCACCCCACTCCTCGCCCTGGAACAGCATCGGGGTGAACGGCGAACACAGCACGATCGCCGCCCTGGCCAACAGTTGCTGCGGTGACAAGCTCATCGACGGCCGATCGCCGGCCGCGCGGTTGCCCACCTGGTCGTGGGTGAGCGTGTAGGCGACGAAGCGCGATCCAGGAAGGCGGCCCACGTCCACCGGCCGGCCGTGCACCCGGCCCCGGAACGACGACCACGTCCCCGCATGCACGAACGCCCCCGTCAGCGCCTGACGCAGCGCCTCGAGTGAGCCGAAATCCGAGAAATATCCCTGCCGTTCCCCGGAGATCGCGGCGTGGACGGCGTGGTGCACGTCGTCGTCCCACTGGGCGTGCAGTCCGAGACCGCCGGCCTCCCGCGCGGTGATCGTCCGCGGATCGTTCCGGTCCGACTCCGCCACCAGCGACAACGGCCGCCCCAGATGTGTGGACAGCGACTCCGTCGCCACTGCCAGCTCTTCGAGCAGGTGCACCGCCGAGCCGTCGTGCAGGGCATGCACCGCATCCAGCCGCAACGCGTCCACATGGAACTCGTCGAACCACCGCAGCGCATTGTCGATGATGTATCGCCGTACCTCGCCGGAATGCCGGCCGTCCAGATTGAGCCCCGACCCCCAGGGTCCGTCAGCCGCTGACAGATACGGCCCGAACTCCGGCAGGTAGTTCCCCGACGGCCCCAGGTGGTTGTAGACCACGTCCAGACACACGGCGAGCCCGCGCGCGTGACATGCGTCGACGAACTCCTGGAACGCGTCCGGTCCGCCGTACGCCTCGTGCACCGCGAACCACGCCACGCCGTCGTAACCCCAGCCGTGCTCGCCGTTGAAGGCGTTCACCGGCATCACCTCGACCATGTCCACGCCGAGGGCGACCAGTTCGTCCAGATGCTCGATCGCACTGGTCAGGGTCCCGCCGGCCGAGAACGTGCCCACGTGCATCTCGTAGATCACCGACCCGGCCAGCTGCCGCCCCGTCCAGGACGAATCGGTCCAGCGCGCCGGGTCGACGCGGTGCACCCGTGACAGCCCGTGCACACCGGAGGGCTGCCGCGTCGATCGCGGGTCGGGTCGGGCGGGGCTCCCCTCGTCGTCGTCGCCCGTCAGCACGAACCCGTAGTCCCTGCCCTCGTCGCGGCGCAGGTCCGAGGCCCACCATCCGTCGTCGGTGCGGTGCATCGGGATCGGGGTGGCGTCGGCGGAGTCGAGAACCAGGCCGACGGCTCGGGCGTGCGGCGCCCAGACCGAGAAGACGTCATCGAGAGGATCGGGCGAGGGATCGCGGTGGGAGTTGGTCGCGTGGTGCGGGGAGGTCACACGGCCCAGGGTAGGCAAGTGTCGCGCGGGATGTGCGGGGCCGCGGGCGGTCGGGCGGGGCTCCGTTCGGACCGTGATACTGGGGGGCATGGACCAGACCGCGCCCCGCGCTCTCCGCCTCAACGCCGGATCGGACGTGACGGGGGAGTACGAGGAGAAACGCTCCAGGTTCGTGGCGGTGTTGCGCAGGTGCGACGACGACGAGGCCGCCCGCGCCCTGATCGCCGAGCTCCGGGCCACGTATCCGACCGCCCGCCATCACTGCAGCGCCTACCTGGTGGACGTGGACGGCGCCGGCCGGATCGAGCGGTCCAACGACGACGGTGAACCGTCCGGGACCGCGGGAACCCCCATGCTGGACGTACTGCGTGGCAGCGGGCTGACCGGTCTGTGCGCGGTGGTGGTGCGGTGGTTCGGCGGCACCAAGTTGGGCACCGGCGGGCTGGCCAGGGCGTATGCGGCGGCGGTGACGGACGCGGTGGACGAGGCGTGGCGGGCCGGACGCGTGGTGGAGGTCGTGCAGACGCCGGCCTGGGTCGCCGAGGTCGACCACGCCGTGGCCGGTGGACTCGAGTCGGCCCTCCGCGCGGCCGGGGCGCAGGTGCTGGATGTGGACTACGGGCGGCGGGTGCGGTTGAGCGTGGCCGGCGAGTTCGAGGTGCTCGGACCGATCCTCGCTGCCCGTACGTCCGGGGGCGTCGAGTGGGAGTCCGCAGGGGTCGCGACCACCGAGAACGCGGTATCGCGCCGGGATGTGGAATCCTGAGTACATGAGCATGCAGCCCTACCAGCCGAACTCGATCGAGCTCCGGAAGCAGCAGGTCCGCAAGAATTCGCGGAACACCGCGATCGCGCTGGGCGTGACGGTTGTGTCTCTACCGCTCGCCTTCTGGGCAGCGAGCTCGTTCATCGTCCTGGCGATCCTCGCCGGGATCGCCACCGTCTACTACGGACTCAAGGTGCGCAAGGGCATCAAGGGGCCGGATTCCCCGCGCGGACAGATCGGGTACTGACGGCCCCGGTCACCGTCCCGGCTCAGTCGTGCCGACGCACCACATCCGCGAGCTCGGCACGCTCGGTACGGAACGCGTTCGCGGGGTGCTCGGTGTCGGCGTGGCCGAACGCGATTCCGCACACGATCAGCCGGTCCTCCGGAATGCCCAGGTGCTCGCGGACCCCGTCCGAGTACAACGCCAGCGCGGCCTGCGCGCAGGTCGCCACACCCAGCGATGACGCCGCCGCCAGGAACGTGGACACATACGCGCCGCAGTCCACCGCGCCGTAGGTGCCCAGCCCCGCGTCGGACGTGATGATGGCGACGTGCGGGGCGCCGAAGAACCGGTAGTTCTCGAGCATCTGACGCGCGCGGGCGTCGTGATCGGACCGCTCGATCCCCAGCGCCGAGTAGAGCCCGTACCCGCTGGCCCGGCGGCGGTCGCCGTACACGCCGTCATAGCGCTCGGGTGCCGGGAGATCGGATCGCATGTCGCTGGACACCACGTAGTCCGTGAGGGCCTTGCCGAACGCGGCCGTCGCATCACCTGACACCAGGTCGATCTGCCACGCCTGCGAGTTACACCACGACGCGGTGCGCTGCGCCATTCGCAGGATCCGCTCGATCGTCGCCTCGGGAACCGGCTCCGGGGTGAATGCTCGGCAACTGTGGCGATCCTCGAGGATCCGCTCGAGCACAGCAGCCGCATCCGAGCCAACGCCGTCGTCGGTCGTGCTGTCGATGGCGGGAGCTGTGACGGTCTCGAAATTGGTGGTGGCGTCGGACACGGGGCCTCCAGAGGGGAGTTCGCTACTTGTGACGTCAGTCTCCCACGAGTGAGAGCAAGAGCTGTCGCCGCCGTCTCGTGAACCTGCTCTCGTGCCGTCTGAAGGTTGCTACGAGTCCGCGGTTGGCCACGACATCAGCCGGCACCCATCGGGTTATTCGGCACCTATCGGATCCCATAGGTTTTCCGCAATCCGATGGGTCTCGCGGGTAGGGCGTTGGCTCGAGTAAACCCACGCGGGACGGGACGTGGGGGTGGCCCGGCGTGTGGGCCGGTGATGAGCAGACGGATACGCTCAGATCATGGGAGTTCGGGTGGACGCATGGACCTGGTCGGTGCGGTTGTTCCCGTCCCGCACCAAGGCGGCAGCCGCGTGCAGGGGCGGGCACGTCAAGGTCAACGGCGAGGCGGTGCAGCCCTCGAAGAGCGTGGTCCCCGGCGACCGGGTGCAGGTCACGGGCGCGCTGGGGCGGATCCGCATCCTCGAGGTGGTCGAGACCGTCAGCAAGCGGGTGGGGGCGCCGGTGGCCGCGACCTGCTTCATCGACCATTCGCCCCCGCCGCCGCCCAGGGAGATCGTGGCGTCCCAGCCGAGGCGGGATCGGGGCGCCGGCCGGCCGACCAAGCGGGAGCGGCGCGAGACCGACCGGCTGCTGGGCCGCGAGCCGCGCTGAGCCGCTGCGGGGGCGCAGGCTCGGCGCCGTCGGTCCTACTGACGGACGATGACGACGACAGGGGCCGCCGCCAGCAGCTCACCCACGTCCACGCGGCCCGAGATCTCGGCACCATCGGGGCGCACCACCCACGAACCCGCGGGCAACTCGGCGACCGTCCCGAGGAACTCGTCGGCTGCCTTCGCTGCCGTGCGTAGTCGGGCGATGAGTCCGACCGCGGGCCGGCTCCCGTCGGCGGCGGGCCCGAGAGACCGCCGGAACGCCACGACGTCGGCGGCGGCCGGGCCGTGCACCGGTATCGGCAGGTACGCGCCACCGGCCATCGCCTCCGGATGTTCGCGCCGCAGCCTCAGGAGTTCGCGCACCAGCAGGAATTTGGGATGCCCGGCCCGCGCGACCGCCCCCGACCGCAGCGGTCCGAAGTCCACGAACCGGCGGTTGTCGGGGTCGACGAGCGAGTCCTCCCAGACCTCCGTGCCCTGGTAGACGTCCGGCACGCCGGGCGACAGCAGTTGCACGGCCTTGGCCACGAGCGAATTGTCCCGACCGGCAGGCGCGATGCGCTCGACGAACGCGCTCACCGCCCCGGCCCCGGAGTCGATCAGCGCGTCAATCCACCGGTGCATCCGCGACTCGAACCCGGCATCCTGGTCGGTCCACGTCGTATGGACGGCGGCCTCGCGCATCGCCTTGTCGGCGTACGCGTGCAGTCGCGAGCGAAGCTGCTCGGACGGGCCGCCCGGCTCCGGCCACACGCCCACGATCACCTGTAACAGGAAATACGCGGCGTCTTCGGCGGGCGGTGGGAACTCGTCGAACACCGCCGCGACGAATCCGGCCCACTCGTCGGGGACCTGGGACAGTACGGAGATCCTGGCGCGGACATCCTCACCGCGTTTGGTGTCGTGGGTGGACAGTGCCGTCATGGCCCCCGGGGTGGAGGCAGCCCGCTCGGCCATCGTCAGATGGAACGCCTCGACCGACAGGCCCATCCGCCCCGGCGACCCGCCCACCTCGTTGAGCGAGACGAGCCGACCGAGCCGATAGAACAGCCGGTCCTCTTCGGCTTTCGCGGTGGCGGCCCCGGTGACCTGCGCGAGCCTGACCGACGCCTCGCCCCCACGGGCGAGGGCGCGGGCCACGAGTGCGAGCACGCCTTCCAGCTCGGGTCGCTGACCTCGCAGTACATCCACGAGGAGCGGGAGCGTGCCATGCAGGACGGGATAGTCTGCCCGGTAGAACGGCGTCAGCGCGATCACGGCGAGCAGTGCCTCCCGCAGGTGGGCGTCGGCGCCGGTGGTGACCTCGTCGTCGGGACCATGGCCGTCGGTACCGGCACCGTCGCCACCACCGCCGCCACCACCACTGTTGCCACCACCACCGTCGCGGCGCACCGCCCGCACCAACCGCGCCAACTCGGGCGCCAGGTCCTCGCTCACGATCCGGCGCTTGATCTCCGCGGACTGCGCGTGCACCTGCGCCTCGTCGCCGGACTCGCCGCAGAACTGCGCGGCCAGCTCGGACAGCCGCGCCTCGCCGCGGGCGTCGACCAGCAGCTGGTCGATGAGGCGCAATGCGTCGTACCCGGTGGTTCCGTCGACGGGCATCGCCGGATCCAGCAACTCGGGCGGCGTCGTGGCGTCGCCGGGCGCGAGGATCTTCTCCAGCAACAGCCAGCGCTCGTCGCCGACCAGCTCGCGGAGCCGCCGTGTGTAGTCCACGGGATCGGCCAGCCCGTCGGGGTGATCGACGCGGATTCCGTCGACCAGATCCTCCTCGCACCACCGGCGCACCTCGGCGTGCGTGGCGTCGAAGACGGCCGGGTCCTCCTGCCGCAGCCCTGCCAGGCCGGTGACGGTGAAGAACCGCCGGTAGCCCAGCAGCGGCTCGCGCCAGTGCACCAGCCGGTAGTGCTGCCGGTCGTGGACCTCCCGCGCCGAGCCACCGTCGGTGCCGGGGGCTGGCCCGTCCGTGCCGGGCGCGATCGGGAACCGGTGCTCGTAGAAGTGGAGCTCCGCCTCACCGCTGGGAGTGTCGGTGGGGGCGACGACGACGAGGTCCGCCACATCGTCCGGCGATCCCAGCACCGGGATGGCGATCCGACCGTCGGCGCCGTTGGCGGGGGACGTGTCGAAGTCGAAGAACGGGTAATACGGTGACTCCGGGCCCCTGCGCAGGGCATCCCACCACCAGGGGTTGGCGGCCGGCTCGTCCACACCCAGGTGGTTGGGCACGATGTCCACCACCAGGCCCAGTCCGTGCTCCCGGCAGGCGGCCCGTAACTCGCGTAGTCCGTCGATCCCGCCGAGCTCGGTCGAGACCGTGGTCGGATCCACCACGTCGTAGCCGTGGGTCGAGCCGGGCGTGGCCTCGAGGATCGGCGACAGGTACACCGCACCCACCCCGAGGTCGGCGAGGTAGGGGAGCAGATCGCGGGCGTCGGCGAGGGTGAAGCCACGGCCGTCGGGGTCGGAGGAAGGGGTGCGGAGCTGGAGCCGGTAGGTGCTGGAGGGGAGCCGGCGCACGGTCAGCTCAGCTTCCGCAGGACCACTGTCGAGCGGCCGTCGACCGAGAGGGAACCGTCGGCCGGCAGAGCGGGGGTCTCGTCGCCCGTGTGGCTCGCGGTGTCCAGGACGACCTGCCACTCGTGCGCGTACTCGCTGCCCAGGAGGGCGAACTCGATCGGCTCGTGGTGGGCGTTGAACAGCAGCAGGAACGAGTCGTCGATGATCCGCTGGCCACGCGCGTCCGGCTCGTGGATGCCCTCGCCGTTGAGGAACACGCCCAGGGACTTGCCGAAGCCGGAGTCCCAGTCCTTGCTGGTCATCTCGGAGCCGTCCGGGGCGAACCAGGCGATGTCCTGCGGGTCCTCCTCGCCGCGCAACGGTGTCCCGAAGAAGCGGCGGCGGCGGAACACCGGGTGGTCCTTGCGCAGCCGGATGAGTGCGCGGGTGAACTCGAGGAGGTCGGTCTGTTCCTCGTCGAGCTCCCAGTTCATCCAGGCGAGCTCGTTGTCCTGGCAGTACACGTTGTTGTTGCCGTCCTGGGTGCGGGCGATCTCGTCACCGTGCGCGATCATCGGCGTGCCCTGGGACAGGATGAGCGTGGTGAGCAGATTGCGGCGCTGCCGGTGGCGCAGCGCGAGCACGTCGGGGTCGTCCGTGGGGCCTTCGACGCCGCAGTTCCAGGAACGGTTGTGGCTCTCGCCGTCGTTGCCGTCCTCGCCGTTGGCGTCGTTGTGCTTCTCGTTGTAGCTGACCAGGTCGTTGAGGGTGAACCCGTCGTGCGCGGTGACGAAGTTGATCGACGCGGTGGGACGGCGGCCGGTGTGCTCGTACAGGTCGGAGGATCCGGTCAGTCGCGAGGCGAATTCGCCCACGGTGGCGGGCTCACCGCGCCAGAAGTCGCGAACCGTGTCACGGAACTGCCCGTTCCACTCGGTCCACAGCGGAGGGAAGTTGCCGACCTGGTAGCCGCCCTCGCCGACGTCCCACGGCTCGGCGATGAGTTTGACCTGACTGACCACCGGGTCCTGCTGCACCAGGTCGAAGAACGACGACAGCCGGTCCACGTCGTGCAGACCGCGCGCCAGGGTGGAGGCCAGGTCGAAGCGGAAGCCGTCGACGTGCATCTCGAGGATCCAGTAGCGCAGCGAGTCCATGATCAGCTGCAGGGAGTGCGGGTGCCGCACATTGAGCGTGTTCCCGGTTCCGGTGTAGTCCATGTAGTGCTGCTCGTCGCCCTCGACCAGCCGGTAGTAAGCCTGGTTGTCGATGCCCCGGAAGCCGATCGTCGGCCCCAGATGGTTGCCCTCGGCCGTGTGGTTGTAGACCACGTCGAGGATCACCTCGATGTCCGCGTCGTGGAAGGTCTTGACCATGGCCTTGAACTCGGCCACGGCGTCGCCCGGCTTCTCGGCGAACGCGTACTCGTTGTGCGGGGCCAGGAAGCCGAAGCTGTTGTAGCCCCAGTAGTTCCGCAGCCCCAGGTCGATCAGGCGCTGGTCCTGCATGAACTGGTGGACGGGCATCAGTTCGATGGCGGTGACGCCAAGGTCCTTGAGGTGCTCGATGATCGCCGGGTGGCACAGTCCGGCGTAGGTGCCCCGCATCTCGGCCGGAACATCCGGGTGCGTGGCGGTCATGCCCTTGACGTGGGCCTCGTAGATGACGGTGTTGTGGTATTCGTGCCCCGGCGCGCGGTCGTTGCCCCAGTCGAAGAACGGGTTGATCACCACGGTGGTCATGGTGTGCCCGAGCGAGTCGTCGGTATTGCGCTCCGCGGGATCGTCGAGGTCGTAGCTGTGGAGGCTGGGGTCGCCGTCGAACGCACCGCTGAACGCCTTGCCGTACGGGTCGAGCAGGAGCTTGGACGGGTCGCACCGCAGCCCCTGCTCGGGCTCGTAGGGTCCGTGCACGCGGTAGCCGTAGCGCTGGCCGGGGGTCACGCCGAGCAGGTAGCAGTGCCAGATGTGGCCGTCGACCTCGGTGAGTTCGATGCGCGACTCGACGCCGTCGCGGTCGATGAGGCAGAGCTCGACCGCCTCGGCGACCTCGGAGAACAGCGCGAAGTTGGTGCCGGTCCCGTCGTAGGTCGCGCCGAGTGGATACGCGGTGCCCGGCCAGGAGCGGACGAGTTCGGGAGCGGACGGCTGGGGGTCGGCGTTGGTCACGAAGTCCAAGAGTAGTGCTTACGCCGCGCGCAGGACCGCCTGTGAATCGAGCCGCTGGTCAGCGTGCTCGACACCGGGGGTCCAACAACGGAAACGGGCTACGCCGGGGTCACCACCAGCCGGTCGCGGGTCCCAGTTGCCGGGCCAGCTCGCCCGAGGCGGACCGGACCCACGACCCCGACAGGTGATGCGAGTCGTGGTAGACGATCACGTTGCCCACCACGACAGGGCAGCTCTCGGGGTCGCACAACCCGTCGGTCAGGTCGATCAGCCGCACATTGTCGAGTCCGGCGGCGGCGAGCGAGGCGGGGTTGATGGGCGAGATGGACCTCTCGCGCGGCATCCCGCACTCCTCGGGGGTGCCGCCGTCGCCCAGGCAGTCGCTGGCGCGGATCGGTCCGCGGCCGTTGTTGAGCCACGGGGTGTCGCGGATGGCGATCACGTTGATGCCCTGCTCGCCGAGCGCACGCCACAAGTCGACGTACTGCCGCGGGGCGACGTCGGGCCCCATGACGCCCACCGGCCGGGTCGCCGTGGTGAACACGAAGTCCGGCTGCAGTCCGGCCACGGCGCCCAGAGCCTTGGGGGTCCATTCGGCGCAGCTCTCGTACAGCAGTTCGTCGTTGTCGGAGACCGTGGCGTCGAGGGTGAGGGGGCAGCCCATCTTGAGGACGGTGACCACCCGGAACCCGTAGTGGCGCCCGACCTCGTCGAGTCCGCTGATCCAGTGCTCGGCGTGGGATCCGCCGGTCAGCGCGATGGTGCGGGTGGCGGCCTCGTCGCCGTAGACGCACAGGATCACGTCACTGGACTCGAAGGTCGAGATGCAGCCGTCCATGGTGCTGGGCGGCAGGTCGTGGCCGACCTGGAGGAGGGAGGGCAGGTACGGGGCGTCCGCCGGGGCGCCGACACCGTCGAAGAAGGCGCGGGCGCCCGGGTGGACAGGGTCGGTGAGGGAGTCGACGTAGGGGACCGACGACCGGGAGGAGGCGGTGGCGCTCCACCATCCGACCGTGGCGAGGGAGGCGACGGCGGCGACGACGACGAGCGCGGTCGCACCGACGAACTGGCGCTTCTGGCGGCCCGTTCGCGCGGGTGCGCCCCTGAGCATGTCGCGCGCGAGGGCGGCGGGGGTCTTCTGCCCCTTCGCCCGGCTGGCCATCCGTAGCGGTCGCTCGATGTACTTCTCGGTGATCAGGGCCAGCACGAGCGAGATCACGATGATCGCCGTGCCGGAGACGAACGTGGTCTCGTTCTCCCTGTCGTAGGACAGCCACAGGATGAGCAGTGGCCAGTGCCACAGGTACAGCGAGTAGGAGATGTCGCCCAGTCGGCGGAACACCTTTCCGGACAGCAGCCAGGTGATGGGGTCCCTGGCGGGGGTCGCACGCTGGCCCGCGGGCAGGTTGCCGCCGAGCACGATGAGCAGTGCGCCACCGATGGGATACCAGGCGAGCGGGCCGGGGAAGTATGCGGCGCCGTCGAAGAAGAACCCGGTGCTCACCACGAGGAACAGGCCGGAGACCGTGGCTATCAGACGCAGCGGCCACGGCAGGACGATGCCGGCGAGCACGATGGCCACCAGACCGCCGATGAGCAGCTCCCACATGCGGGACGCGGTGTCGTAGTAGTTCCAGGCCTGGTTCGCGTCCTGCCCGATCGCCGACCACCACACCGAGGCGATGGTGCCGGCGGCGACCACGGCGACCAGGAACCGTTTGGGGGTGCCGCGGCGCACAAGGAGTCGCCAGAGTGCGGTGCCGCCGAGGATCACGGTGAGCGCGATCAGATAGAACTGTCCCTGGACGGACATCGACCACAGATGCTGCAGCGGGGAGATGGTCGCATCGGCCGCGGCATAGTCCGCGGCGGTGTACGCCAGTTCCCAGTTCTGGTAGTAGAGCAGCGACGCGACGGTCTGGTCGAAGATCGCCGCCCACTGCGTGGGCGGCTTGATGAGCATGGTGCCCAGGACCGTGGCGGCGATGGTCACCGCGAGCGCCGGGTAGAGCCGCCGCACGAGGCGCTGGAGGTGGGGCAGGGGGTTCAGCGGCGTGCGCGTGCTACCCGCGCCGCGGAGCAGGGACCCGAGGAAGAAGAACCCGGACAGGGCGAGGAAGACGTCGACACCGCCGGAGACCCGGCCCATCCAGATGTGGAACACCACCACCAGGGCGATCGCCAGTCCCCGCAGGCCGTCGATGTCGTGCCGGTATGCCATCGTCTTCCGCGACCGACCAGTGGTCGCGGGAGTAGAGCTGGTGGCCACTGGCGGGTACTTCCTGACGTCTCGTCCGGTTGAAAGGTGGGCGGAGCCGGGTCCGATTAGACCACAGCCACCCCGGATCTCCCGTTTCGGTGCGCCCGGGCGTTGGTACAGTCCCGCTCATGACCAGCACGTCGTCGTCCACAGGTGACCGCCGCAATGGCCGTGGGTTGCCGCGCGCGGTGGGGACCCTCGTCGGGCTTCTCGCGCCGTTCGTCGTCGCGGTGCTGGTGTGGATTGTCACCGCGCCGCGCTCGGAGCTCTTGTCCGTGGGGCAGGGGCGGGGCGTCCGGTTCCCCGACGCCGGCGTTGACGGCGGAAGCCAGCTCCTGATGCTGGTGGTCCTGCTCGGCTTCGCGTCCGTGTGCGCCGCGCTCGTCCTCTGGCACCGGCATCCGGGACTGCGACGCCCGCTGGGCGTGCCCGCGCTCGCGCTCCTGCCCGGGCTGGCGTGTGCCCTCGCCGCCATGGACGCCACGCGGATCGCTGACCTCGTGGCCTCGCCGCCGCAGGACGCCCCGGCCGGTGAGGTGGTCTCGCAGGCGCCGGCCGTCGGGGCCCTGTTCTCCGACCGGATGATCTACGGCACCTCGGGGCCATCGTGGGACTGGTTCCCGCCGGGCGCGGGCTGGCTGGTGTGGGGCACGATGATCGCGCTGTTCGCGGTCGCGGCCCTGGCCCACTTCAGCCGTCTGCCGGACCCGGTGGCCGGAGAGTCGCGAACTGATCGGTGATCCGTAGCCGTCGCTCGGCGAAGCGGTAGAGCGCCGCCGGTCGACCACCTGACGGGCCCGGGGGAGCGCTGCGCCCGCACCGCACGAGCTCGCCGCGCCGGGTGAGGATCCGCTGCAGGTTGGTCGGGTCCACCGGGTGCCCGAGCGCGGCACCGTAGAGCTGCGCGAGCAGGGAGAGCGTGAACTCCTCGGGGGCGAGGGCGAAGCCCAGCGTGGAGTAGGAGAGCTTGGCCGCCAGTCGGAGCCGGGCGCGGGCGATGATCTCCGCGTGGTCGAACGCGGTCTCCGGCAGGTCGTCGACCCGGAACCACGCGGTGTCGTCCGGGATGTCGGGGTCGGCGTCGCTCGGCAGCACGCCGAGGAAGCCGGACGCGAACACGCGACGACCCGGCACACGCCCCGGATCGGAGAAGTCGGACACAGATTCCAGGTGGCTGAGCTCCCGGACATCGACCTTCTCGTCGAGTTGACGCGTGGCGGAGGTGGGGAGGTCCTCGTCGTCACGAACCTCACCGCCGGGCAGCGCCCAGCGTCCGGCGGCGGGGCCCAGGGAGTGCTGCCAGAGCAGTACGTGAAGCGACGGCGCGGCGGCACCCGGGGTCGGCCGTACCTGGCCCACGACGACGAGCACCTCGTGACCGGTGTTACACTCATGCACGTTTTCGATTGTAAGACGAAAACGCGGCCGGTGGGGTATCGGCCCGAACTTTCTACCCGAGAGGGGGCAGGGATGAGCACTGCCACTGGAACCGACACCGCCGTGGGGCGGCTCGATTCGCCGCTGGCCGGGAAGATCCGCCACGACGGATCGATGTACACCGGCGTCGAGCCCGACGAGATGTGGGCCTCGGAGATCCGCAGACTCGCCGCCGAGCGCGACGCCGTGATCCTTGCGCACAACTACGAGATCCCGGCCATCCAGGACATCGCCCACCACGTGGGGGACTCGCTGGCCCTGTCGCGCGTCGCGGCGAGCGCCGAGCAGTCGTCCATCATCTTCTGCGGCGTGCACTTCATGGCGGAGACCGCCAAGATCCTCTCGCCCGAGAAGACGGTCCTCATCCCCGACGAGGCCGCCGGATGTTCGCTCGCCGACTCCATCACCGCCGAGCAGTTGGCCGAGTGGAAGTCCGAGCACCCGGACGCCGTCGTGGTCTCCTACGTCAACACGACCGCCGCGGTGAAGGCACTCACCGACATCTGCTGCACCAGTTCCAACGCGGTCGACGTGGTGGAGTCGATCGATCCCGACCGGGAGATCCTCTTCCTGCCCGACCAGTTCCTCGGGGCCCACGTGCGGCGCAAGACTGGCCGCGACAACGTCCTGGTGTGGGCGGGCGAGTGCCACGTCCACGCCGCGATCAACGGCGACCAGCTCACCGCGAAGTCGGAGTCCCATCCGGGCGCCGAGCTGTTCGTCCATCCGGAGTGCGGCTGCGCGACCAGCGCGTTGCACCTGGCCACCGAGGGTGCGGTGCCCGCGGAGCAGGTCAAGATCCTGTCGACCGGCGGGATGGTCGACGCGGCCCGCGCCTCCGGCGCGCGTGAGGTCCTGGTGGCCACGGAGGTCGGCATGATCCACCAGCTGCGCAAGGCGGCGCCGGAGATCGACTTCCTGCCGGTCAACGAGGACGCGAGCTGCCCCTACATGAAGATGATCACCCCGGCCGCGCTGCTGCGTGCCCTGGTCGAGGGTGCCGACGAGGTCGACGTGGACCCCGTCACCGCCGAGGCCGCGCGCGGGTCGGTCGAGCGCATGATCGCGATCGGCAATCCGGGGACGGGAGAGTGAACGACGACGACAGCGCCCCTACCCACGGCGCCCCGACCTTCTATACCGACACCTTCGATACCGACACCCGCGCGGACGCGTTGATCGCGATCCGTCGTGCGCTCGAGGAGGACCTGCGCTACGGCCCGGACGCGACCTCGCTCGCGACCGTGCCGGCGGACGACCGGGCGACCGCGCGACTGGCCTCGCGATCAAACGGGGTGGTGGCCGGTCTACCGCTGGTCGAGATGGTCCTCGCGGAGGTGCTGGGAGGCGACGATTCCGGAGCCGGCTCCGACGACTTCGCCGTGACCCTGCTCGCTGCCGACGGCGACCGCGTCGAGGCCGGCGAGGTGGTGGCCGAGATCGCCGCGCCGACCCTGGGACTGCTGACCGCCGAGCGCACGCTGCTCAACCTGGTGTGTCACCTGTCCGGTGTCGCGACGGCGACGCGGGTGTGGGCCGACGAGCTCGCCGGCACCGACTGCGCCGTACGTGACACCCGCAAGACGATGCCCGGCCTGCGGCTGCTGCAGAAGTACGCGGTGCGTTGCGGCGGTGGTGTCAATCACCGGCTGGGGCTCGGGGACGCGGTCCTGGTCAAGGACAACCACGTGGTGGCCGCCGGCGGTGTGCTGCCCGCGCTGGCCGCGGTCCGTGAGAGGTTCCCGCAGTTGCCGTGCGAGGTGGAGGTCGACTCGCTGGAGCAACTGGACCAGATGCTGGACGAGAAGGTCGACCTGGTCCTGCTCGACAATTTCCCGGTCTGGCAGACCCAGATCGCGGTGCAGCGACGCGACAAGGTCTCGCCCGGCACGCGCCTGGAGTCCAGTGGGGGACTGACGATCGATGTGGCCGCCGATTACGCGCGCTGTGGTGTCGACTTCCTTGCCGTGGGCGGTCTGACGCACTCGGTCGGCGTCCTGGATCTCGGCCTGGATATGTGAACACCGTGTGTCGTCGACCCGGAGCGGGCGCCGACCGGGCAGCGGTGTGAGGTCGGCCCCCATCCGGGTGCTTCAATGAGGCGACAACGGGTGTCGGCCGCGTAAAGTCGTCCGCCATGACGGGCTTCTGGGATTCGGGCGATGTATCGGCGGCGGAGCGGCGGCAGCGTCGTATGGAAGAGGCTCGCCGCCGGGTCGAGTCGGGGGAGAACTCCCCGCCGCCCCCGCCCGCAGCGCCCGCCGCGGCCACCAGGAGCCGCACTACCCGTGCCCCCAGAGCCGCGACCGTCGACCCGGTGTCGGTGGCCGATGCGCAGTACGCGGTGTGGCGCAGCGTCCAGCATTTCTGCCTGAGCGATTCGCTGCCGGACGCCAGCGGTAAGAACCTCGATCTGCTGATCGCGTGGTCGGATTCGATCCAGCCCTTCCGTCTGCGTCCGCGGATCGTCGCCCGGCTCGACGGCGACGGCGCCTGGCTGCCGGTCTGTTACGCCAAGGACGGCTCCCGCGACCCCATCACGCAGGCGCAGGCCGAGCGTTACCGGGACGCGCGTGTCGAGGGCGCGGGGCTGTCCGGTGGGGCACAGAAGCCGCTCAAGGAGACCGACCACCCGGAGTCCACGGTCACCCTCTGATCAGCGCGTCTGAACAGCGGGTCAGAGCAGCGGGTCAGAGCAGCGCGCCGGGTCAGCGCGCCGCGAGCGCGAAACGCCGACCCTCGGGCAGTGGGCCGACGCTCACGAGGACCTCGTCGGTGCCGGCCTGCCGTGCTGCCGAGTCGGTGGTCTCCTTCTGGGTGGTGACGGTCGGGGTGATGGCGGGCGGGGTGCCCGTCTGGTCGTCGTGGTCCACGCCGGGTCGGCCGCCCGCTCGCGTGCCCTCGCCGACCAGGGCGGTGTCCTCGTCCAGCGGTGCGACGGGGACGATCGTCCCGGCCTCGACGAGGGCGATGACCGCAGTGCGCGCGGCGCGGGCGTAGCGCAGGTTCCGAAGTGCGGGGGAGTCGGTGTCGGGCGCGTCCGGGTTCACATCGGCCACCCGCAGCGGCTCGCCCGACGGTGCCTCATAGGCCTCGCACACCGACTCGACCAACTCGTCCAGACCGAGGCTGTCCCATTCGCCGAGCTTGTCCACGATGATCATCCGCGCGCGCTCGAGCACGTCCGGCTCGGGAACCGTGGCGGCTTCGACGGCGTCGGTGATCTCGTCCTCATTGGTGATTCGCCGAGTAGTCATGCCCCGAGGGTGCCAGGCATGGCGCCGCATCGCAGCCGGTGGGCGCCGGGCTCCGGACGGCCGATGCGTGTCGTGGACCTCGTCGACCACCGTCACCACGACGTCCTTGAGCTTCCAACTCAGGTCCGTCAACCGGCGCCGCACGGCCGTCAGCATCTCGACCGTGACATGCTGCCCGTCGGCGGGGACGAGGAACGCCTCGACGTGAAAGACGTGGCCCTCGTCGCGCACGCGGGCACCGTGGTCGTCGGCCCAGGCGACGCCGTCCAGAACCTCGTCGATCTCGTGGACCAGCGGGTGGGGGTCGGTGCCGTCGAAGCGGGTGGGGCGCGCATCGGCCAGGCCCTGGATCGCGCCGCTCACGTTGGCCCAGCCGTCCCGCAGGATCGATACGCTCACCACCAGCGCGGCCACGGCGTCAGCCCACCACAGGCCCATGCCGATGCCCAGCACGCCGACGATCGTGGCGATACCCGTCTTCCAGTCGGCGCGGTTCATGTCGGCGTCGGCGTAGAGCACCTTGTCGTGCAGCGTCTCCGCCGGCTCGGCCTTCATCCGGCCCAGGATGACGGGTCCGATGCAGGACAGCGCCATGACAGCCACCATCAGCCAGCCGACCCAGATCACTTGTCCGCCGATCTCCACGACGCCCAGCGGCGGCCGCTCGCCGGCCAGGAGCCCGGAGCCCGAATCCACGACGAGGAACAGTCCCATCGCCAGCAGTGCGACCCCGGCGACCAGGTGTCCGATCCCCACCGCCCGGTGATATCCGTACGGGAAGTGGGTACTCGGTGCCCGGTGGGCCACACGGGCGGCGATGAGGAACGCGATCGGCGGGAGCAGCGAGAGCGAATCCTCGATCCACGCGACCTTCATCGCCTGCGACTGGCCCGACACGAGGTAGACGGCCGCGACCGTCACGAGCAGGACCGCGATGGTGGTCCACTCCAGCCGCACCGCCCGCCGTTGAGCGGCCTTGTGCTCTGATGACTGATCGTCGTCGAGTGTGCCCGCGGCGGGCCCGGACTCCGGGCTCATGACGCCTCCCCGGTGCGTGCGAGGTAGGTTTCCAGCGCCACGAGCAGGGCGTTCTCGCCGAGCGGGGTGGCCATCACCATCTCCTCTGTATCCCCGTCGGGGGTGACTTCCTGGGCATATGCTCTTGTCAGCGCGACTTCCTTCTCCCACGGCGAGTCAGCGGTCAGCCCGCCCACGACGATGTCCAGGTCTCCGCGGGCCATCGCCATGATCAGCTCGCTCTCGGCGCCGGGGGTCCATTCCACCGTCGCGTCGTATTCGTGCGCGAACCCGGTGAGCAGGTCGACCTCGCGGCCGGTCACGGAGTCGTCGTCGCCCACCTCGGTCCAGGGCGGGTTCTCCGAGACCCCGACGCGCAGCGTGCCGCCGGTGATCCGGTCGAGGCTGCCGTCGGTGTCCTTGGGAAACGGGCTGCCGCAGCCGGCGAGGAAGGCGGTGAGGACCGCCAGAAGGGCGACGACGGCGACGGCGACGGCGGTGACGCCCCGACCGGTCCCCGAGCCCGCCCACGCCGCACCGGATACTGATCGCCGGGACGCCGCGGGCGTCAGACCGTGTGGGGCAGGGGAGTGGTTCACGGCTCGAGAACCACCTTGACGGCGCCGTCCTCCTTCTTCTGGAACATCTCGTACGCGCCCGGCGCCTCGGCCAGCGGGAGTCGGTGCGTGGCGAAGTCGTCGACGCCCAGCGGGTCGGCGTCGGTGAGGAGCGGCATGATCTCCGGAACCCAGTGCTTGACGTTCGCCTGGCCCATCTTCAGCGTGACCTGCTTGTCGAAGAGCGTGAGCATCGGCAACGGGTCGGCGCTGCCGCCGTAGACCCCCGAGAGCGAAATGGTGCCACCGCGGCCGACGATGTCGATCGCCGAATAGAAGGCGCCGAGCCGGTCGACGCCGGCGTGCTCCATCATCTTCTTGCCGAGGAACTTCGGGAGGAGCCCGACCGCCGTGTGAGCCGCGGATGCTGCAGGCGAACCGTGTGCATCCATCCCCACCGCGTCGATCACGGAGTCAGGCCCGCGGCCGTCGGTGATGTCCCGGATCGCGTCTCCGACCTCGCCCGGCACCGCGGTCGGGTCGAGGACCTCCACCCCGCGGTGGGCCTGCCGGGCACGACGCTCGGCCACCGGATCCACACCGATCACCCGGTGTCCGCGATGCTGCGCGATCCGGGCCGCCATGTCGCCGATCGGGCCGAGCCCTAGTACGACTACCGTGCCGCCGTCCGGGATCAGGGCGTACTCCACGGCCTGCCAGGCCGTCGGCAGGACATCGGAGAGGTAGAGATACCTGTCGTCAGCGTGCTCGTGCGGGACCTTGATGTGCGTGTACTGGGCCTGCGGGACGCGCAGGTACTCGGCCTGCCCGCCGGCCACGCTGCCGTACAGTTCGGAATAGCCGAACAGCGCGGCTCCCATGCCCTGGTCGCGGACCTGGGTGGTCTCGCACTGGGTCTGCAGGCCCTTGCCGCACATGTGGCAGTGGCCGCACGAGATCTGGAAGGGCATCACCACACGGTCCCCGGGTTTCAGGTCGGTGACCTCGGCCCCGACCTCCTCGACGATTCCCATCGGCTCGTGGCCGAGGATGTCGCCCTCGTTCATGAACGGACCCAGTACCTCGTACAGGTGCAGGTCCGAACCACAGATATTGGTGCTGGTGACCTTCACTATCGCGTCGGTGGGCTGCTCGATCCGCGGATCCGGGACGTCCTCTACCCGGACGTCTCGCTTGCCGTGCCAGGTGACTGCCTTCATCGCGGGCTCCTCTCGGGTGTTGCGATGCGCGTTCACGCATGTCACAGACCGTAGTGAGACGGGGGGTCGGCCGCATCCGGTCCAGGTGCGGATCGGATCGACGAGGGATTGCCCGGGGCGGATGAGATTCGTATCATGTTGTTCAGGTTCGGGCGGATCGCCGCCGGCCAAGTAGATGGTGGTGACGATGAGCAGCTCACCCGGCAACTTCGGTTGGAACGATCCCGGCGCCTCCGGCCCGGGTCCCCTGAGCCCGCCCCAGTCGCGCAACGGTGTCACGTGGGCGCTCGGTGCGCTGGTAGTGGTGTTGGTGGTGGCGCTGGCGGGCGTGGTGGGATATCTGCTGGCGGCTCCGGACGATGAGCCCCCGGCAGCGGTACCCGCGGAGTTCTCGAGCCAGCAATCTGCTCCCGAGCGCGTCACCGTGACGGCGGCGCCAGCTCCTTCCGCGTCGCCGCCGGAGGTGGCCACCACTGTCACCCCTGTCGGAGATCGGGGAAACACAACTGCAGGGGACCTGGGGCTGCCCATCCCCATGACGCGGCCTGCATGCGACGGGCGCGGGATCGTCGTGCTGTACTCGGCGGTGACCCCGGGCGACTACGCGCAGGAGATCGCGTCGGCGCTGGAGCAATACCCCGGCGCGTCCTATCTACGCACGGACATGGCGTGCCCGTCGCTGCGCCAGCGTGACGAGAACGGGAACGTCATCTATGCGGTATATCGGCCCTCGGGCTATTCGAAGCAGGAACTCTGCTCGGACGTTCGTTCCGCCGGGTCGACGGCATACGGCCGGTGGTTGGACACGACGAGCGATCCGTCGGTCCTGGTGACCTGCTAGTCCGATGGTGGCCGCGCCCCCGGGCGTTCAGCGCACGATGAGGGGGATGTGCTGCTCGGCAGCTGTGTTGGCGCCGTGGTGGCCGATCAGTGAGGATTCCAGCTTCTCGTTCCGCGATCGGGTGAGGACGACACCGCCGGTCGCTATCGCGATCACGTCGCCCAGCCGGTCGGCATGGTCACGCCCGGGGCCGAAGAGGCTCTCGTCAAGTGCCTGTTCCCGGCTGAGGACACGTGCGTGGCCCGCGAGCTCCGACTCCCAGGTGGAGAGCACACTCTGTTCGGCGCCCGGGCGCGCATATGCGTGACGAACGCGAGCTTCCCCGGCCACGGTGGTGACATCGGCGAGCAGGGCGGGGGTCGTGTCGATGTCAATGGATGTCTCTGCCGTGACCATCCCGTGGTCCGCCGTGACGACCAATCGGCAGCCGCGCGGGAGGTCCGTGGCCAGATCGGCGATGAACGCGTCGACCTCGCGGAGCGACTGCAGCCACTCCGGTGAGCCGGGCCCGTGAATGTGGCCGATCATGTCGAGATCCCCGAAATAGGCGTAGACGAACCGTCTCGTCCGGGAGGGGCGGGCGACGGTTTCGACCACCGCGCGGCTGATCTCGTCGAGGGCGTTGGCTGGCCGGTAGTCGCCGCTTGCTCGGAACGCCGCGCGGGTGAGCCCCGAGTCGCGGAAATCGTCGCGCATGACGTAGGTGACGTCGACGCCGTCGGCGGCCAGCAGCTCGAGAAGACTGGGCAGTTTCTGGACGTCCCGGGGCGGGAAGCGGTCGATCGCCGTGGGCCCTCCGGCGGAGTCGAGCGTCCATCTCAGCGGGTTGAACGATGTCGACCCCTCGGAGTCCGATATCCGGAAGCTGTAGCCCACGATGCCGTGCTTCGAGCAGGGCGCGCCGACCGCGAGGCTCGTCAGGCTTGTCGCCGTAGTGCTGGGGAACCCGGCCGAGATCATCCGGGTGGCCATCGCAGCGAGCGTGGGCGCCTGCTCGGCGTACCGGCGTATGAGTTCCGCGCCCAGCCCGTCTACGAGCACGAGCACCGCGTCCTGAGCCGGCTCCAGCGCCAGGGGGTTGGGGCTCTCGGTTCCCAACGTGGCCGCGAGGGAGGGCATGACGTCGGCCAGGGAGTTGTTCGCGGGGCTGGACGGAATCGTGGTCATGCGCTCACCTTCCCCTATCTCTGGAGCGCGCGAAGCGAGATGTCGCACCGCGGGTGCCAGCCGGCGTTAGAAGGGCGGTGGGTCGGTGAGGTTGTCGATGATGGTTTTGAGTTGGTTTTCCAGGGCGCTGTTGCCGGGTGGGTGGTAGCGGTGGTGGTTTCGGTTCCACCAGCGGCTGTGGCGGTGGGCTGGTAGGTCGATGATGGTCCGGGGTTCGATAGTCACGGTGATGGGCTGGAATGTGGCTCCGGCTTTGGCGAGTGCTGTGGCGCGGGCGGTGTT